>JACDQN010000433.1 GCA_015657575.1 Sphingopyxis sp. | reverse complement strand
GCGAGCGGTCCCCCTCCCCCATCGCTGCGCGACAGGAAGGATTTATTTTGCTGTCCCCACCGCGTCCGACACGCGCGCGAAGCCGTCGCGGACGGCGAGCATTTCAAGGCCATGCGCGATCTTCGCCGCGAGGCCCGGGCCCGCATAGACCATTGCAGAATAGATCTGGATCAGTCCGGCGCCGGCGCGAATGCGATCCCATGCCTGCTCCGCCGACGCGATGCCGCCTGCCGCCACGAGCGACAGTTTGCCGCCGCTGGCGGACCGGAAATCCTTGACCCGCTGGAGCGCGAGGTCGGCGAGCGGCGCTCCCGACAGCCCGCCCGCTTCGTTCGAATGGCGCGAGGTGAGCGCCGGGCGGACGATCGTCGTGTTCGACACGATCACCGCCGCGAGCCCCTTGTCGATCGCGACGGCAACGATGTCGTCGATGTCGGCGGGTTCCAGATCCGGTGCGACTTTCAGGAACACCGGCTTTGCATCGACAGGCTGCGCCGCTGCAACGCCGTCAAGCAGCGCCTCGAGCGCACCCTTGTCCTGCAATGCGCGAAGCCCCGGCGTGTTGGGTGACGAGATGTTCACGGTCAGATAGTCGGCGAGCGGCGCCATCGCTGCCGTGCCCTTGGCATAGTCGGCGATGCGGTCGGCGCTGTCCTTGTTCGCGCCGATGTTGATGCCGAGCGGCACCGGCAGGCCGTGGCGGCGCAGGCACGCGATCCGCTCGGCCGCCTTTTGCTGCCCCCCGTTGTTGAACCCCATGCGGTTGATCACCGCCCTATCCTCGACGAGGCGGAACAGGCGCGGGCGCGGGTTTCCCTCCTGCGGCAAGGGCGTGAGCGTGCCGACCTCGACAAAGCCGAAACCGAAATGCGGCATCGCATGCGCGACGCGCGCATCCTTGTCGAAACCGGGCGCGAGGCCGACCGGATTGGGGAATGTCAGACCCGCCAACTGCGTCGCGAGCACTGGGCTGGTCAGCGCATGCCGCGCGCGCGGCAAGGGCTGCAACGCGTTGAGCGTCAGATTATGCGCCGCCTCGCCGTCGGTGGCGTGGACGAGCGGACGGACGAGCGCATAGGCGGCGTCGGCGGCAGAAGCGAAGAGCGACATGGTGCCCGCCATTGCGCTGCGCGGACGCCTATGGCAACCCCCCGCGCAGGCCAGCAGAATGCATCGGAAAAATCGGGAGAAAATCGTGTCGCACCGCCGCCTTGCCGTCATCCTGTCCACCAGCCTGTCGATGCTCGCCGTCGCCGGCTGCGCCGCCGCGCCAGATGCGGCGACGCTCGCCACGGTCGCGCCGCCGACCGAGACGCCGGCAGGCCGCCGGCGGGCGCCAATCTGTCCGACTTCTTCCAGAAATATGACGACGCGCAGCTTTCGCTCAGCCCGCAGGGCAAGGCTTATCGCGGCATACGCGACGGCGACTATGGCCGCTGGAACGATGTCAGCGACGAGGCCGACATCGCGAGCCAGAAGCTGCAACAGGCGACCGCCGAAGCGATGCGCTCCAGCTTTGATCCTGCGAAACTTTCGACCGACGAAGCCTTGTCGTTCGAGCTGTTCAACGCGCAGGCGGCGCGCTCGGCGCGGCTCTTCCCCTATCGCGACCATGGCTATGTCTTCGACCAGATGAACGGCGCACAGAGCCAGCTGCCCGCCTTTCTGATCAACATCCACAGCGTCGCCAACGAGGCGCAGGCGACCGCCTATATCGAGCGCATCCGCAATCTGGGGCCGCTGCTCGACGCGCTGTCGGCGCAGTCGGCCGACCGTGCGGCAAAGGGCTATGCGCCGCCCAAATGGGTCTATGCCTACGTCATTTCCGATATCGAAAATCTGCGCAAACCAGGCAATGCGGTGATCGAGGATATCACGGCCAAGGTCGGCAAGCTGGCCATCGACGCCGCGAGGAAGGCCGAACTGGTCGCATCGGCGAAGGCGGCCTGGGCCGAAAGCGCCGGCCCCGCCTACGACCGGCTGCTCGTCGAAATGAAGCGCCAGCAGGCGAGCGCGCCCATGCAGGACGGGGTGTGGCGGATGCCCGAGGGCAAGGCTTATTATGAAGCGTTGCTGGCGAGCTATACCACGACCGACATGACGGCGACCGAGATCCACGATCTCGGCCTGTCCGAGGTCGCGCGCATCCACGGCGAGATGAAGGCGATCATGACAAAGGTCGGCTTCAAGGGCACGCTCCAGCAATTCTTCGCGCACCTGCGCACCAGCCCGCAATATTATTACACAACGCGCGAGGCCTATCTGGCCGACGTCGATGCGCGGACGAAGGCGATGGAGGCGCGGCTCCCCGCTTTCTTCAATACGCTGCCCAAGGCGCCGCTCGTCGTGAAGGCGGTCGAGGCGTTCCGCGAAAAGTCGGCGGGCAAGGCGTTCTACTCGTCGCCCTCGCCCGACGGATCGCGGCCCGGCACCTATTATGTGAACCTCTATGATCTGCGCGACATGTCGAAGACCGAGCTCGAGGCGCTCGCCTATCATGAAGGCGTCCCCGGCCATCACCTGCAGCGCGCGGTGCAGACCGAACTCACCGGCCTGCCGCCCTTCCGCCGTTTCGGCGGCTTCACCGCCTATACCGAGGGCTGGGGCCTCTATTCGGAGGAACTCGCCAAGGATATGGGCTTCTACACCGATCCCTACAGCGATTTCGGCCGCCTCGGCATGGAGTTGTGGCGCGCTTGCCGCCTCGTCGTCGATACCGGCATCCACGACAAGCGCTGGACGCGCGAACAGGCGATCCAATATCTGAAGGATAATACGCCCAACCCCGATGGCGACATCGAAAAGGCGATCGAGCGCTATATCGTCTATCCGGGACAGGCGACCGCCTATCTGATCGGCAAGCTCAAGATCATGGAATTGCGCGGCCGTGCGCAGGCGACGCTCGGCGACCGCTTCGATTATCGCAGCTTCCACCAGGTCGTGCTCGAATCGGGTCCGGTGCCGCTCGACATATTGGAACGCCGCGTCGATGCATGGATTGCGGCGAGCAAGGGTTAATGAATCCGGCAATTGCCGCTTGACGCGCGCGCCTGAAACGCAAATGATTTGTTTCAGATAAACAAGGCAGCCGGGGAAAGGCTGCCATGGTCTGGGTCTTCATGTCGGAAACACCTTCCTCGCCAAGCGGCGTGGACGGCAGCGCGCCGTTCGAACTGCATTATTTCCCGCCCGATCCCGATCTGGCGGAGATGGTGTCGAGTTTCTATTTCGCGCGCGTCAACATGCCCAAGTTCGACGAATATGAACGCGCCGACCGGCCGCAATTCCGGTTCGTCACCAACGCCGACGGCGAATATGTCTTTGCCGACGGCCATCGCTCGACGGTGTGCAAGGCGAACATCGTCGGGCCGACCAGCGGCCGTGTGCGCGCGATCAGTCACTGTCCGACCCAGATGTTCGGCTTTGGCCTGTTGCCTGCCGGCTGGGCAGCGCTGATGGGCACCGACGCCGAAAAGCTGACCGACCGGGCGATCGATGCCGCCGACATGTTCGGCCCGTGGATCGACGAGGTCGCCGCGGCGCTAGAACAGGCACCGACGGTCGAGGAACGGCTGGTGATCGGCAATAATTTCGCGCGCGAGGTGCTGACGCGGAACGAGCCCGCCCCCTTGTGGTTCATCCGCACCGTCGACCAGTGGCTGACCGAATCGCCTTCGCCGCAGGTGCCCGAGCTGGTCGAGGCGACGGGGATGTCGATCCGATCGGTCGAGCGTATGACCAAACATTATTACGGGCTGCCGCCGCGCATGCTGGCGCGCAAATATCGCGCGGTTCGCGCCGCGTCGGCGCTCGCACGCGGCGAAAAGCTCGAGGCCGCCGAACTCGGCGATGCCTTTTACGACCAGTCGCACCTGATCCGCGAGATCAAGCGCTTCGCCGGCGCCACGCCCGGCCAGCTCGGCAATCCGTCCCTCTACACCGAGGCGACGGTGAAGGGCCGCAAGCAACTCAGCGGCAAGGTCAGCCGCCTGGTTTCGGACACCTGAGCCGTCATTAACCTTCAAAAATCCGGCAAAAATCCGACATCGTGTCGATTTGGCGTTTTCGTCCAATCGCGAATCAGCGTCCAGGCATAATCCGCCCCTGCGACCCAGAAGAGCTCTTCCTCTCACGAGGACCGAGACCTTCATCTTGGCACCCGTTTGGCATCCGCCGAGCGGGTGCTTTTTTGGGCGATTATATCCCTTGCGAAGCCAATGCGGTGACAGTGTCGGGGCGGATTGCGGAGGTATCTCTCCCCTCCCGCTTGCGGGAGGGGTTGGGGGTGGGCAGCAACGCCGCGATGGCCCACCCCGCTGCGACTAGGGCGCAAGCGCCCAAGTCTCGCTGCCCCTCCCGCAAGCGGG
>JACDQN010000010.1 GCA_015657575.1 Sphingopyxis sp. | reverse complement strand
GTCTTCGCGATCCCCAAGCTGCTCGAACGCTTCAACCTGAAGATGGACGATATCGGCCTGTGGGAACTGAACGAGGCCTTTGCCGTGCAGGTGCTCTATTGCCGCGACAAGCTGGGCATTCCTGACGAGCTGCTCAACGTCAACGGCGGCTCGATCTCGATCGGCCACCCCTTCGGCATGACCGGCGCGCGCTGCGTCGGCCACGCGCTGATCGAGGGCAAGCGCCGCGGCGTCAAATATGCCGTCGTCACGATGTGCATCGGCGGCGGTCAGGGTGCGGCAGGCCTGTTCGAGGTCTTCTGAGAATAAGCGGCGGGCCGGCCACTTGCTGGCCCGCCTCCTTCACAAAGGGATAGAGAGCCATGAGCGGAATCGGTGTGATCGCAACGCTGCGCATAGTGCCCGGCAAGGAAGAAGAGTTCGAAAACGTCTTCGCCGAGCTCGCTCCCGCCGTGCGCGCGAACGAGCCCGGCAACAGCTTCTACAAGCTGTTTCGCACCGGCGAGACCGGTGTCTACAAGGTGCTCGAATGCTACGACGACGAGGCCGCGATCGCCGCGCACCGCGCGTCGGATCATTTCCGCTCGCTCGGTGCCAAGCTCGGTCCATGCCTCGCCGGCGCACCCGAGATCGAAAGTCTGCCGGCCGTCTGACCGCGATTCGTCGTGTCGGATTGACCCTCCCGCTCGTGCATGAGACACTACGGCGGGAGAAACGACATGGCGGATGATCTCGGTCGGCAAATTGCCGACGAATTGGGTCCATCCGGGCGAACTCCGCGCCGGACCTATATCGCGATGACGGTGTTCGTGGCGCTGTTCCTGATCGCCAGCGCCTTCACCGAACGGCTGCGCGAAGACAATGACAGTCTGACCCTTCTCTGGGTCACGCTCGGCGCGCTTCTCTATTTCCTGTACTGGATCCAGACTGTCCGCCGCCTGCGCGATTCGGGCGATCCGATGGTCCTGCACCGGTGTTTCCTGTGGGGCGGAGCGGTGATTCCCATCTGGTTCGGCTGCAAAAACGAATCGCGCGAGGACCGATGGAACGATGGACAGCCGCAACCCGACTATAGCTAGAAGCATGCCCGACGCCGTTACCGCCCCCCGGCTCCAGCGCAATCCCCCACGAACTGCTAGCGCTCGGCAGCGACCGCCCGATCGCTTTCGGCTTCACCGTGGTGTCGATAACCAGGTCGCGGCGCCCTTCTGTCACGTCTGATCGATGAAGGACGGCCGCCTCGTCAAATTCGTCCAATATGCCGACAGCTATCTGTACCGGCAGCAGGCGAGCCTGCTCTAACGTGTGCGATGGAACAGGTTCGTCCGCATCGCGGGCGTGCCGTCGCTTGTGAAATAGACGACCGTCTCGGTCATCGTCTGGCCGTCGGGCGATACCGTATAGGTGCGCATCGATCCCGGCACACCCTTCAGCGCCAGCGCCGTCACCATCACGCCCGGCGCCGGCAGCCGCGTCGCTGCCATGTCGGCCTCCAGATTGCCCTTGACCGGGGTCGCGGTGCCGTCGGGCGCATAGGTCGAGATCGCCTGAACCGCCTTGCCGTCGGGCAGGACCACTTCGACATGCGTGCGCCACTTGCCCCCGCCCACGTCGCTATAGGTGATCGAGACGCTCTTGGGCCGCTGCTCGGGCGGCGTCGGCAGTTTTGCGACATCGACCTCCCAGCGGCCGAGCAGCGGAGAGGTGGAGGCGGGTTCCGCATGGGCAGGCGCGGCACCGACGGCGACGGCGACGGCGACGGCGAACAAAACCGTAAGGAATGCCTTCATTCAACCTCTCCAGATAGTTAGTATAAGGCGATACTAGATATCATGAGAAATCCGAGCAAGACGCATCAGGCGGTCTCCGCAATCTCCCCCGCCCGGTCGCCCAACAGATAACGCGGCCCGGCGCCGCGCTGTGCGGCCTTGTCCTGCGAATTGTAGAGCCCGCATTTCTTGAGAGACAGGCAGCCGCACCCGATACATTGGTCAAGCAGCTCGCGCGTCTTCGTCAGCGCCGCGATCCGCGCATCGATCCGCGCGCGCAGTCCCGTGCTGATCCGGGTCCAGTCGGCGGCGTTCGGCGTCCGTCCCGCGGGCAAGCGCGCCAGCTCGCACGCAATCTCCTCAAGGCTCAGCCCCATCTGCTGCGCGATCAGGATGAACGAGACGCGGCGGATGTCGGCGCGCAGGAAACGCCGCTGCCCGCCGCCGGTGCGCAGTGCTTCGAGCAGACCCTTGGCCTCGTAGAAACGGATCGCCGACACGGCCGTGCCCGTACGCGCCGCCAGTTCCCCGATCGCGATCAGGTCGGTGCGATGCATCGCGCAGGCTCCTTCATTTCCGCTTGATCTCAAGCTCAATTGAGCTTTCATACACCGCTGCGTCAACACGAATCAGGAGCCCACCCGTGACGCATCCCTTCATCGAACATGTGAACCTTACCGTCAGCGACCCCGATCGGACGGCGGGCATCCTGTCGGCGATCTTCGGCTGGCACGAACGCTGGCGCGGCCCGGCACAGGGGGGCGGCCGGACGATCCACCTCGGCAGCGAAACCGCCTATGTCGCGCTCTACACCGGCCCCGACGGTCAGCATGCCGGCGCCCGCTATCCAAAGGGCGAGCCGCTCAATCACATCGGCGTACAGGTCGATGACCTTGATACGATCGAGATGCGCGTGAAGGCGGTCGGCCTCACCCCTTTCAGCCACGGCGATTACGAACCCGGCCGCCGCTTCTATTTCCTCGACCCCGACGGCATCGAATATGAGGTCGTCAGCTATGCGGAGCCGCGCCCGCGCTGAACAGCGCAACATCGGGCGTCCCCAAGCGTTTATCGCGCATAGGGGGGGGGACAAAAGGAGCCCTGACCGATGAGCGACGACATCAAGACACAATTTTGGAAAGCCCTCGCCGACAGCCCCTATGTCATGGTCGGCGCGACCGGCGAACGCGACCACCACATCCCGATGAACGCCCAGCTCGACAAGGATGCGAACAGCGCTTTCTGGTTCTTCACCGCGACCGACAACCGCCTCGCCGGCGGCGGCCCGGCGATGGCGCAGTTCGCGTCGAAAGGACATGACCTTTTCGCCTGCATCGCGGGCACGCTGGTTCGCGAAAGCGACCGCACCGTGCTCGACAAGCTCTGGAACAACAGCATCGCGGCCTGGTACGAGGGCGGCAAGGACGACCCCAAGCTTGTCCTGCTGCGCTTCGATCTCGACGATGCCGAAATCTGGACCGCGGATCGCGGCATCAAGGGCATCTTCAAGCTGATGACCGGTATCACGATGAAGGAAGGCGACCTCGGGAAACACGCCGAAGTCGCGCTCTGATCGATCTGAACTCGCGCCCATGCCCGGTTTGGATGCCGGCATGGGCGCATCGCTTGAACGGCGTCCCATGGCCGCCCTGGCACGCGACCGCAGCCCGGCTCCGGTCTCCTAAATCCCGATCCGCCCCTCGCGAAATTCGAAGCCGCCGTCGCGGTCGCGTTCCAAAAGCGCCGGCCCGTCGAGATCGACCCATTTCGCGCGCTGCGCCAGCACGAAGGCGGGCGCGATCGCAAGGCTCGTCGACACCATGCATCCGACCATGATCGACAGCCCCGCGGCATCGGCCGCATCGGCAAGGCGCAGCGCCTCGGTCAGCCCCCCCGCCTTGTCGAGCTTGATATTCACGCCGTCATAGAAAGTCCCGATCCGCGCGATATCGGCAGCGGTCTGGCAACTTTCATCGGCGACGAAAGGAATGGGCGCGTAAATCGGGTCGAGCAGCGCGTCGGCGCCGACCGGTACGGGCTGCTCGATCATCTCGACCCCCATGTCGGCGAGCGCCTCGGCCTCCGCCAGGATATCGAGCTGCCCCCAACTGCCGTTGACATCGACGATCAGCCGCGCACTGGGTGCGCCCTTGCGCACCCCTGCGACGCGCAACCGGTCGTCCTCGCCCGTCAGCTTGATCTTGAGCAGGCGATAGCCGTCGGCCTCGGCCGTCGCGGCCTGTTCGGCCATCGCGCCCGGCGAACCGAGCGAGATGGTGAAGGCGGTCACGCGCGCGGTCGGCGGCCCATCGCAGCCCGCGACCTGCCACAACCGTTGACCGCGCTGCTTCGCCTCCAGATCCCAGAGCGCGCAGTCGAGCGCGTTGCGCGCCGCGCCCGCCGGCATCAGCTCCTGCACCGCGGCGCGCGCCGTCGCCGCATCCATGTCGGCGACATGCTGCGCCGCCATCAGGATGAGGTCGCGGCATCCCGCGGCGTCTTCGCCCAGATAATAGACCGGCGTCCCCTCGCCGCGCCCCGTCGCGCCTTCGCTTTCGATTTCGGCGACGACGACGTCGACATGCGTCTTCGCGCCGCGGCTGATGACGAACGATCCCGCGACCGGCCACCGTTCGACGCGCGCGCTTTTCAGTTGGATAGCCATGAAGCGAGGCTAGTGTAGATCGCGATGACCGGCAAATCCCTTTCCGAACGCATCGGCGATCTGGGCCACCGCCTCGCCGTCGAGGCCCACGCCGCCTGGCTTGCCGCGCGCGATCCGCGCGTTCCGATGCTCGCGCGTCTCCTTGCCGTTGCCGTGGCCGCCTATGCGCTGTCGCCGATCGACCTCATTCCCGATTTCATTCCGGTACTCGGCTGGCTCGACGATCTGGTCATCGTTCCGCTGGGCCTTGTCCTCGTCCGCCGGCTGGTCCCCGCGCCGCTCTGGACCGAACTCCACGCCGCCGCCGAGGCGGCCAGCGAACGCCCGTCGAGCCGCACCGGCATGGCCTTCATCCTGCTGCTGTGGGCCGGGCTGCTGTATCTCCTTTACTGGAGCGTACGCACGTCGCCGTGGCATTGAGGCAGGCGACCGGGCTGTGGTGGTGAACTGACATCGTCTAACCACCCTTGTCACCCGGACTTGATGCGGGGTCCCGCGCAGCGGCGGTAACAAGCAGGGCCCCGGATCAAGCCCGGGGTCACGGGTCCGCTTCTCGGTCCATACCCGCCGTCTCCCAAAGATCTCCGCCACGCACCAAACGCACCATCCGACGTTCGGAGTGAGCATGTCCGACCGGCGCCAACCGCCGATGGTCAAACCAGCCCGCGATATTCGTGGATTCCCGGAAAGCCGATCTTGTTGCCGCCGTTGCGGCGGATTGCCCCGATCGCCTCGTCGACGCGCAGATAGCGCGCCCGGGGATCGGGATCGAGCATGATCGCCGCCGGCTGGGGCATTGCAGCCGCCTGCTTCACCAGCGCGCCGAGCTCGCCAGATCGATCGCTTCATCGTTCCAGCGGATGATGCCCGCAGTATCGATGGTCACGCGATTTTCCCGTTCGACCGGAATGCCGATGCTGTCGCCCGGCAGGGTGACGTCGACGCTGTGCGTCGGCGGCGGGATGGTGATGATGAACATCACCAGCATCACCAGCATCACGTCGATCAGCGGCGTGGTGTTGATGTCGGGATCACCCGACGGATCGGCACAAAAAATGCTGCGGTGGAAGCTGCTGCGCTTGCGCATCGTCTTTCTCCCTCTCGGGCGCGACGCCGGCCGCTATCCATAGCGGACGCCGGCCCGCGCTTCAGACCGCACCCGCGCCCCTCGCAGGATGCAAGGCCTGGTTTGTTATGGTATAACATTTTACAGCAGGTGCAAATAAAAAGCGCGAGCCGACATGGCTGGGACAGCTTGCCCAAAAGGAAGGCGATTATCCCTAAATGCGGTGTCGGCTTTGGGGGTGGATTTGAGACGTTCCTCCCCCTTGGGGGAGGGGGACCATGCG
>JACDQN010000432.1 GCA_015657575.1 Sphingopyxis sp. | reverse complement strand
TCCGTCAGCGCTTCGCGCTGCCACCTCCCCATGCCTGCGGCACAGGGAGGATCTTTACGTCCAAAACCGGCCGAAACCGGCCAACTCCTGTCGACCGATCACCGGACGGTCAAAGCCTCCGCGCCCAATATTGCAGTTCGTGGCGCCCTTCGCCGCCGCCCACTGTCTTCCAGTCGAACGACGCGGTCACGCCCGTCAGCGGCGCATAGCCGCGGCTGCGCCAGAAGGCGTCGAGCGGGCGATAGCCGGCCGGGCGCGCGGGATGGTCGGCGGCGCGGATGACGCTGCAAAAGGCGGTGTGCGTCGCGCCATGTGCGCGGGCCTGCGCTTCGCGATGGTCGAAAAAGGCGTGGCCGATGCCGCGTCCCCGATACTCTCCGAGCAGCACCGATTCGCCGAAATAGAAGGTACGGGCGATATCGAAGCCGGCGGCAGCGAGCGGCCCTTGCCAGGCCACATCCTGCGTCGCCAGCGGCGCGGCCGTCGCGGCGCCGACGATCGCATCGCCGGTGCGCGCGACGACGATCACCGCCCCCTCGGCGGCGGCGAAGGCGGCGAGATAATCGGCTTCATAGGCGGCATCGCCGTCGTAGAGATAGGGGAAGTCGCGAAACACTGCGATGCGCAGCCGGGCGAGGGTTGGGATGACCTGCGCCAGTCCCGCACCCGTCACGGGCGCGATGGTCAGGCTCACGCGCCGATCTGCTTCAGCCAGTCCTGCAGGTTGTAATAGGTCGTGACGCGATCGATCAGCCCGTTGGCGTTGACCGACAGAAAGGCGCCGCCCGGAAGGCGGTAGGTCTGACCCCTCGCTTCGGGCAGCCCGTCGTCGGTCGCGAGATAGGTGCCGCTGACGATGAACTCGGCGGCGGCGCGGTCGCCCTCCGCAAAGATCACCAGGTCGGTGAGCTGCTCGCGGTAGCAGCGCGTCATATGCGCGTTGAACTCGGCGAACAGCGCCTTGCCGTGGCGCGGCTCGCCCTGGTTGACGTCATGACGCATGTCATCGGCGACGAGCGCGAGCATCGCATCGGTGTCGCCCGCGTTGAAGGCGGCGTAATAGGCGGTGACGATATCGCGGGTGGTGGTCATGCGAATCTCCAAATCTTGACCCGTTCCCTCCTATCGTCCTTCCCGCGAAAGTTTAGTGCTACCCGGCAGGATAGGGCGGGCGACTAGATCACATCCATATTATAGCAATGCCAGCTGAAGATCGCCGCGGCGCCGCGGTGCGGGCGCCAGGCCTCTGCCAGTTCGCGCGCCTGCTTCTCGTTCGGGCGCGCGCCCAATTGCAGGATGCGGCCGACGGCCTCCTGCACCGCAAGGTCGCCCGCGGGCCAGATGTCGGGGCGCCCTTCGGCGAAGAGCAGATAGATTTCGGCCGACCAGCGACCGATGCCCTTCACCCGCGTCAGCAGCGCGATCGCTTCCTCGTCGTCGGCGGGGAGGGCGTCGAAGGTCAGCTCGCCATCGAGGATCAATTGCGCGAGGCTTTTCGCATAACCCTGTTTCTGGCCCGACAGGCCGCAGGCGCGCAGCGCGTCGAAATCGGCGGCCGCCATCACCTCGGCGGGGCAGCCTTCGCCGAACTGCGCCTCGAGCTTGTTCCAGATCGAGGTCGCGGCGGCGACGCTGACCTGCTGGCCGACGATGGTGCGAAGGAGGGTGGTGTAACCCGGCGCCCGGATGCGCGGTTCGGGGTAGCCGGCGTTGCCGAGCGCGCGCGCGAAATTGGCATCGCGTGCCGCCAGCGCATCGATTCCCGCGTTCAGCTGCTCTTGACTCAGCCCCACCGTATATTCTCCTTTTGTTCCGGTGATCGTCATTAGCAACGCTTGATTTGCCGCGCAACGCGCGACATAGCGCCTGCAACAAAGAACCGATGGGGATTAGCATGGCCAAGCTGATTGTGGTGACGCGCGACGGAACCGAACATGAAATCGAAGGCGACACCAGCCTGACCGTGATGGAAAATATCCGCGACGCGGGCTTCGACGAGCTGCTCGCGCTGTGCGGTGGTTGCTGCTCGTGCGCGACCTGCCACGTCCATGTCGAAGGCGGCGACAAGGGCGCGATGCCCGCGATGAGCGAGGACGAGAACGACCTGCTCGATTCGACGACCGACCGCGACGACAATTCGCGCCTGTCGTGCCAGATTCCGTTCAGCGACGCGCTCGACGGCCTCCGCGTGCGGATCGCCGCCGAGGATTGATCTCGTCGCCTCCGCGAAGGCGACGATTATGAGGTAGCCGTCGCGACCGCGTAGAGCGCGATTGCCGCGGCGTTCGAGATGTTGAGGCTTTCCATCCGCGCGAGATGGGAAGCTTCGCCAGCACGTCGCAATGCTCCATCACATTGTGGCGCATGCCGTCGCCCTCGGACCCGAGCACCAGCGCGACCTTGCTGCCATCGAGCGTTGCCCCCAGCGTCGTTTCGGTGTCGCCCATCAGCCCGATGCGCCAATATTGCGCCTCGGCGATCTCCTCCAGCGCGCGCGACAGGTTGACGACGCGCACCCACGGCACCGTCTCGAGCGCGCCCGAGGCCGAGCGTGCGATGACGCCGCTCTCGGGCGGGCTGTGGCGGTCCTGCGTGACGATCGCGGCGGCATCGAAGGCCGCGGCCGAGCGTAGCACGGCGCCGATATTGTGCGGATCGGTGACCTGATCGAGGATGACGAGCGGCCGCGTGCTGCCGCTATCGACTTCGTCCTGGAGCAGATCGGAGAGGTGGATCGTGTCGAGCGGATCGACTTCGATAACCAGGCCCTGATGCGGCGCGTCGCGCGCGACGAGTCGCGCGAGGTCGGTGACGTCGGCGTAGCTGATCGGAATGACCGGCGGCAGGTCGAGCTGGCCGAGCGCTTCGCGGGTGCCCCAGATGCGCTTGACGGTCCGCTCCGGGTTGGCGAGCGCAGCAAGAACGGCGTGGCGGCCCCAGAAACGGACGGCCTGGCCACGTTGGTTCGGGCCGGACGGGCGGCGATGGCGGGAAAATTGACGCATGATGGCTAAGGGTCAGAACCTGATAAATGCACGATCGGGGCGGAAAAATGGCGAAGATATCGGGCGAAAATGTCCGCAGGGCACAGTGGTGCTGTTTCCAAGGGCATTTTTGCCCGAGATCGAAGCCATTTTTCCGTCCCTGCGGGATTTGATCGATTTTGTCCATGGCTGCGGCGGCACGCCTTGGAATATTAGTATATGCCTGCGGCCTGCCTTCTTGCCCTGAACAAAATCGCTTCAAACCCCGGTCGCGCATTTATCAGGTTCTGACCCTAACTTTCCCATGACTGGCATTGACAGGCAAGCCTCGTTTCGCCATTGGACCGCTTCCCGACGCGGACCCCATGGACAGGTGGCCGAGTGGTTAAAGGCAGCAGACT
>JACDQN010000431.1 GCA_015657575.1 Sphingopyxis sp. | reverse complement strand
CACGGCCTGCCGATCGAGTGGAAGGTCGTGGCAGTCCCAGCCGGGGACGTAGGGCGAATCCTTGCCCTTCAGCGTCTGGGGTGCGGACGACCATGTCCTTCAGGATATGGTTGAGCGCATGGCCGATGTGCATGTCGCCATTGGCGTAGGGCGGACCGTCGTGGAGGATGAACTGCTCGCGGCCGCGACGCGCTTCGCGAATCTGCCCTTCCAGATTGCCCTCGATCCATTTGGCGAGAATCTGCGGCTCCTTCTGCGGCAGGCCGGCCTTCATCGGGAAGTCGGTCTTGGGCAGGAAGACGGTGTCGCGGTAGTCGCGCTGCTCGGTTGCGGGCGTGTCGGTCATGGTGGCGGCGCTTAGCGCAGATTTGCGTAGGAGCAAACCTTCGGCTGGCGCTATTTCTGTCGCGGCCGCAGCGCTGGTCCCAGATTGTAGATGTCGTCGATCCAGACATAGCCCTTGAAGCTCGCGGGGATCTTGGTGAGCTGGTTCACCTGCCGCAGCCCCATGCCGCCCTTTGCGTCGCCGCGCGGGCCGGTGAGCAGTACGCGGGTGCCATGCTTCGCAGCGCGGTCCTGCAGGCGGTCGGGCCAGCCCCAATAAGCCCATTGATAGTTGAGCGGCACCATGATCGTCGCGCCGATGCAGCTTTCGGGATACCAGCCCGACCAGCCATATTTGAGATAATCGGTGGTGCAGCGTTTCGCGCCGGCGGGGTCCATCGTCCACGCCTTCGGCGCCCGCGCGCGGATCACCTCCATCAGCCGCGGCGCGCCGAAAAAGCCGAAGCGCGGGCTGTTCGGGTCGATCCCGGCGCGCGCGAAGCTGGCGAGGACCAGCTCGGCCTCCTGCGGGTCGCGCGACTTGAAATTGATCAGCAGCGAGGCGTGGCCGATCGCGGCAAGCACCTCGTCGAGGCTGGGCATCAGCCCGATCCCCGTGCCGCGCAGCGGAAAGGTCTGGCCGCGGTCGGCGGTATAGCCATAGCCGACGTCGAGCGCCTTCAGCTCGGCCATGGTGCGGTCGCGGATTGGGCCCTTGCCGTCGGTACGGCAGTCGAGGCCCCAGTCGTGAAAGACCGCGACTTGCCCGTCACTGGTGCCCGCGACGTCGAATTTGACCATGTCGGCATCGCGGCCGATCGCCGCCTTCATCGAGGGCAGCGTGTTTTCGATATAGGGATGTTCGGGCGCATAGATGCGCGTCGCGGTGCAGGTTTCGTTGGTGATGCCCGCGTGATCGAACAGCTGCGACACGCCGCGATGCGCGACGAGGATGCGCTCGCCAGCGGGATCGGGCGCGAGGAAGCTTGCGTTCGACAGGGTGAGCCAGGCGACGATCGCGGCGAAGATCCAGAGCAGGATTTTCGTGCGCCGCGTCATCGGCTTTTTCGGCGGACCTTCGAGCGCGGCGGCCCAGTCGTCGTCGGTGGTTTCCGTCATCATCCCCTAATCGTCATGCCGGACTTGATCCGGCATCCATCCCTGCCCCGCCGCCTGGATCCCGGATCAGGTCCGGGATGACGATGGTTTAGACGTCACTCAACAACCGCTTCGCTTCGTCGCAATCCGATGCGATCTGCGCCATCAACGCATCCATATCGTCGAACTTCGCCTCGGGGCGGATGAAGGCGTGGAAGGCCACGTCGATTTCTTGGCCATACAGATCTTCGGCAAAGTCGAAGAAATGGGGTTCGAGCAACTCCTTCGGCGGATCGAAGCTCGGGCGGATGCCGAGGTTGGCCGCGCCCTTGAGGATGCGGCCGTCGGGCAGTTTCCCGGTGACGGCGTAGATGCCGTAACGCGGGCGCAGATATTGCCCCATGTCGAGGTTCGCGGTCGGGAAGCCGAGCAAGCGGCCATTCTTGTCGCCATGCTGCACGATGTTCCGCACGGTGAAGGGGCGGGTGAGCAAGTGGGTCGCGGCGGTGCAGTCGCCGGCCTGCAGCGCTTCGCGGATGCGGCTCGACGAGATGACTTCCTCCGCGTCGTCGACCGGTGCGACCATCTCGGTGAAGAAGCCGAGGCGGCGGGCATGGTCGGCGAGGGTGACGACATTGCCGCCGCGGCCCTTGCCGAAGACGAAGTCGGCGCCGGTGACGACGCCCTTGGCGCCATAGCGATCGAGCAGCAGCCTGGTGATGAAATCCTCGGCGCTCGTGCCCGCGAGCACCGCGTCGAACGGCAGCACGAGCATCGCGTCGGCGCCCGCGGCGGCGAACAGTTCCTGCCGCTGGTCGAGCGTCGTCAGGCGAAAGGGCGGGACGTCGGGTTTGAAGAAGCGCCACCGGGATGCGGGTCGAAGGTCGCGATGATCGCCGGGCGGCCCTCGTCCCTCGCATGGCGCACCGCGCGGCCGACGACGGCCTGGTGGCCCGCGTGAAAGCCGTCGAAATTGCCGAGCGCGATGACCCCGCCGCGCAAGCGGTCCTCGATGCGGCTATGGCCGTCGAGGCGGATCATGAAAGGACCTCTCTCCGTTCGCCCTGAGCCTGTCGAAGGGCCGTTTTTCCTTTCAACCGCGGAAAGGAGAAGGACGGTGCTTCGACAAGCTCAGCACGAACGGAGGTTGGAGAATGGGTCATCGGGCGGCGGGCGCCATCGGCACGGTTCCGGCGCGCAGCACACGGATCGCATTGCCGCCCATCGCGGCGCGGATCTCGGCGTCGCTGAAGCCCGCATCGATCAGCGCCTGCGTCACCTGCGCGAGCTTCGACGTGTCGAAGCGCACCGTTGTGGCGCCGTCATAATCGCTGCCGAGCGCGACATGTTGGATGCCGGACGAGGTCGCGGACATGCTTCATGCGCGCCGCGAGT
>JACDQN010000430.1 GCA_015657575.1 Sphingopyxis sp. | reverse complement strand
CCCGCGATGCCGCTCGCATTAGTCGACCTGCGACCGTTGCAGATGTCGTCGCCGCGACGGGGTGCAGCGCCGAGATGATCCCAGTGGCCGGTGTAGAGCACATTATTCGTTCGGGACGCTTGGCGCCCTGACAGCATCGTCCGATGACGTTGCGCGACATCTTCTTGGCGATCTCGTTATCGAAGCCGAAGTTCGCCTTCACGCCGGTCAGCGCGACCGGTTTGAAGCCCTTCTTCTTCGCCGCGTCGCGCAGCTTGTCGAAATCCTGCCCGGCGCTCGCGAAGAGTTCCTTGGCCTTGGGCAGCTGGATCCAGCCATTGGCGACGGTCTGGCTCGCGCCGCCGTCCTTGCTCTCGGCCAGATATTGCGTGCCGGTGTTGCTGCTTTCGACGACGTTCCAGCCATAGGCCGCGGGTTCGGTGTCGTGGACGATCAGCACGGCTGCGGCGCCCTGGCGCGCGGCTTCTTCATATTTGTACGACCAGCGGCCATAATAGGTCATCGCGCGGCCGTTGAATTCGCCCTTGGTTTCCTTGGTCTGCCAGTCGGGGTCGTTGACGAGGACGACGACGGTCTTCCCCTTCACGTCGAGCCCGGCATAGTCGTTCCAGCCCTTTTCGGGGGCGTTGATGCCATAGCCGACGAAAACGACGTCGCTGTCCTTGACCTCGGTCTTGGGCTGGACGCGATAGCTGAACGCGACATAGTCTTTCGCATATTGCGCGGTCACCGGCGTCTTGCCGCCGGTGAAGCTCAGCGGCGTCGCATTTTCGCGGTGATCTCGACCAGCGGGACGTCCTGCGTCCATTTGCCGTTGTTCCCGGGCTTCAGTCCGGCTTCCTGATATTTCTTGATGATATAGGCGACGGTCTTTTCCTCGCCCGGCGTCCCCGGCGCGCGGCCTTCATAGGCGTCCGACGAGAGTTCCTTGGTCACTTCCTGCAAGGTTGCGAGCGACAGTTCGGGGATCTGGACGTCGGGGATGGCGGTGGCGGCGGCATCGCTCGCCGCCTTGTCGCCGCCGCACGCGGCAAGCGACAGGAGAACCGCGAAGGCCGCGGCGGATCGGGGGGAACGCAGCATGATATGTCCTTGAATGGTTTCGTTTGCGACGAGCGGGCTTGTGCCAGCCGGGGCAGGGGGATGCAAGGGTGGGCCTGCTTACAGCGCATCCTTGGCTTGGCCGACATTCGACCTCCGACCCTCTCGGTGTAAACGAGAGGGTCTACCCCAAGCCCAGGCAAATCGGTTCCCGACGTCCGCGATGATGTGGACGTCGGGGCTACGATCTCACACGGTTCGAACGGTGCCGCCGTCGATGATGAATTCGGCGCCATGGATCGCAGCGGCGCGATCCGAGGCGAGATAGGCGATAAGGTCGGCGACCTCGCCGGGCTCCGCTCCCCGCCCGATCGGGATCCCGCCCAAAGCGTCGAGGACGGCTTGCCGGGCGTCCTCGATCGTACCGCCATTGGCGGCCTGAAGGCGCTCCAGGAAGTTAACGGTGGAATCGGTCATGATCCAACCCGGGGAGACAGTGTTGACCCGCACATTCTTCGGCCCCAGCTCCTTGGATATGGACTTGCTGTAGGTTCTGAGCGCGGCCTTTGCGGCGGCGTAACCGGTGGTCGAATCCGGAAGCGGCAGGATCGACTGGATGGAGGTAACATGCACCACCGTCCCGGAGCCTTGCTCGATCATGTGCGGGATCAGCAGGCGATCGAGGCGAACCGTGGCGAGCAGGTTCAGGTTCAGCTCGGCGAGCCAGTGATCGTCGGTCAGGGCGGCAAAGCCGCCACCCGGCGAGGATGAGCCGCCGATCACATGGGCGAGGATGTCCACGCCTCCCATATGCGCGAGCGCGGCCGCCGCCAGCATTTCGCCGCCCTCGGCGGTCGTCAGGTCCGCCCGGACGAACTCGGCACCGGCAACGGGATCGGGGTTTCCGCGGGCGGCGGTGATGACGCGGGCGCCGCCCCCCAGAAAGCGCTCGACGGTGGCGCGGCCCAGCCCCTTGGTGCCGCCGCTGACGACGACGCGCTTTCCCGCAAACTCGGTCGGATCAATCCGGACGCTCATAGCGTGATCTCCAGCGCCTTGATGACGTCGTTTTCGAGCGTGAAGGCATAGGTGAAGCGGATCGGGCTGCCCTTGAAGTCGCCATGGGCGGGGCCTTCGATCACGACCCGACCGTTTTCCCGGCGGGCGCGATCGGGCGTGAAGATCGCTTTCACCGCCACGACCTCATCCTCGAACAAGGTCCTGAGTTCGGCGTGGCCTTCGAGACGGCGTCCGACATCGATGATGATCGCATCGGCCGCAAAGGGTTTCAACATCGCATCGACATCGAGCCGGGCGTTGGCCTCGATATAATCGGCTATCGGCTTGGGTAACGCTTCGACGACCGTTTCCGCATCGCTGCGGCCATCGGATGGGGTATCGGTCGGCATGACAAGTCTCCTTCGGTTTGGCTTGCCTCCATCATAAGGGTCGGCCACTATTCCAAGAAGTGGGCTAATCATGGATGATATAGTGAAGGATTCGGGATAATGTCGCGACTGGCGCTTCGGGATTTCGACGCTGTGCTTGCGGTCGCGCGGCGCACTTCCTTCCGGCAGGCTGCGATCGATCTCGGCATGTCGACGACCGCGCTCAGCCATATGATCGCAAGGATCGAAGCGGAACTGGGCGTGCGCCTGTTCAACCGGACGACGCGGAGCGTGGCGCTGACCGATGCGGGACGGATTTTCGTCGATCGCCTCGGACCCTCGCTTCAGGACGTGCGCGAAGCCATAGAGATCGTCCGCGAACGCCGCGCGACCCCGACGGGCACGCTGCGCATCAATGCGCCACCCGTCGCCGCGCGCTCGCCGGCTTTTACCGAACTTCTCCTGGAATATTCCCGCCCTACCCCGACACTGCATGTCGACCTGGTGACCGAGGGGCAACTGCGCGATATCGTCGCCGAAGGTT
>JACDQN010000429.1 GCA_015657575.1 Sphingopyxis sp. | reverse complement strand
GGAAAGCGGCACCGGCCCGCTCCCCCCGCCCAACCTCCCGAACATAGTATCCTATGGGAGGTTGGGCGGGGGGAGCGGGCCGGTGCCGCTTTCCGCGTCAGCGGAATGGACTCAGCGCAGCTGGCGCCAGGCCGCACTGACGGTCTCGATTCCGCCCAGCAGGTCTGCGAGACCCTCTTCGCTGTTCGCCGAAACGGCTTCATCGAGCTTGCGGCGCATGCTGCGGTAGACGCGCGACAGCGCGGTAGCCACCTCTCCCCCGGCATCGCGGTCGAGCCCGGCGTCGAGCCCGATCAGGATCGCGCGCGCGCGGTGCGCGGGTTCGGTTGCCGAGATACGCTGGCCCTGACGGATCATCGCGCCGAGCACGCCGACGGCGGTCTCGAGCTCGTCGTAGAGCAGGGTGACGAGCTCGATCGGATCGGCGGCCGCCACGCGGCTTTCGTTCTGCAATCGGCGGTAAAGCCCGGTCGCGCGGACGGTCGAAGCGGTGGCTGCCACGATAGAAACCCTTAGTCGTTACCCTGGTTGGTCCAGAGCTTGATCTGTTGTTCGAGATAGGTTTGCTGCGCCTTGAATGCCGCAAGCCGGGCGTCGAGCGCGCCATATTTCTTTTCGAGGCGCTTCAGATAAGCGTCTTCGCGCTCTTCGACCTTTTCGAGCGTTTCGGCGAGCGACTTGCTTCGTTCGTCGAGCGATTTGGAGACGCGGTCGATGACGCCGTTGACGCCGACCGCCTTGTCGCGGATCGCGTCGAGCGCGACCGCGATGCCGGGGTCGCTGAACTCGGTGTGGGTCGCGTCGCGCCGCGGATTGAATAGAGCCTCGACCGCGCCGGCATCGGCCGCGAGCGCCTTTTCGAGCTTGGCGGTATCGACCGCGAGCAGGCCGTCGCGGGTCGACGAAATGCCGATGTCGCTGAGCTTGTTGATGCTGCCGTGGCTGCTGATCACCTTGTTGACCATCGCGGCGAGATCGCGTTCGAGATCGCGCAGCGCATTGGTGCCGCCCGACATGCCCGAGGCCGAGGTCAGGCTTTTCTTGAGCTGGTTGTAGACATCGACGAAATCGCCCACCGTCTGGCGGATCACATCGAGCGGCCGGCTGGCGCCGATGTCGACAGGCTGGCCGGGCGCCGCTTTCTTGAGCGTCAGCGACATGCCTGGGACGACGTCGTCGACGATGTTCGACGCGCGGCTGAAGGCGACGCCGTCGATCGTGAATTCGGCGTTCGCGGCCGCCTGGCCGAGCGTCATGCTGCCGCCCGAGCCATAAGTGAAATTCGCGAGACCGGGGTCGGCGCCGGCATCGGCGGCGAGGGTGAAGCTGTTCGCTTCGCCCGTCGGACCCTTCAGGATCAGGCGGTGGCCGCCCTCGTCGGCGATGATCGACGCGGTCACGCCGGCGCCGCTCGCGTTGATCGCGCTGGCGAGCCCGTCGAGGCTGTTGTTGGTCGCGCCGATGGTGATCGTCTTGGCGACGCCGCCAACGGTCAGCGTCATCGTGCCGGTGCCGACCGCCGCGGTGCGGCTGGCGACGACACCCGAATAGGTGGTCTGCGCGCGCGCGAGCTGGCTCACCACGACGGTGGCGGCAAAGCTGTCGGCGCTGAGGCCGGCGCGCGAGGTTGCGGAGAGGACGCTGTCGTCGGACACCGTCGGCGTGCTGCGCAGCGTCCCGTCCGCGACCATCTGGCTGAGCGAATCGGCGAAGCCGTCGAGGTTCGATCGCGCCTGTGCGACCGCGCTGATCCGCGCCTGATTCTGCTTGGTCAGGTCGGCGAGGCGCGCGACCTTGGGCTCGCGCGAGGCGGCGGCGAGGTCGGTGACCAGCTGTTTGATGTCGATGCCCGAGCCGAAACCCATGGCATTGGCGATGGAACTGACCATGAAAAATATCCTTCGGACCTGTTAACGGCGGCGTCCGACGGGGATTAAGCGCCTTATTTCTGGCGCCGTCCCTCGGGGTCGAAGCGGTGCGAGACGGGCACGTCGACGACCGGCTGGACCAGCCCTTCGGCCGCCGCACGCTCGAGCTGGAAGACGAAGGCGAGCACGGTCGCGACCGCCATGAACAATTCCTCGGGGATGATCCGTCCGGCGCGCGAGGTAAAATAGATCGCGCGGGCGAGCTGCGGATATTCGAGCATCGGCACATCGGCGCCGCGCGCCAGTTCGCGGATAGCGAGCGCGACGTCGCCGCGGCCGCGCGCGACGACGACGGGCGCGGCGTCGATCCCGGGGCGATAGCGCAGCGCGACCGAGAAATGGGTCGGGTTGGTGAGGATCACCGTCGCCTCGGACACCGCCTTGCGCGCCGATCCGCTGAGCATTTCGTGCTGGCGCTGGCGCTGGGCCTGCTTGAAGCTCGGGCGCGCCGTCGGACTGGCGCATCTCTTCCTTGATCTCCTGCTTGCTCATCATCAGCCTTTTGTTGCGCTGGAACCATTGCACCGGCACGTCGATCAGCGCGATCACGACCAGCCCGCCGGCGAGCGTCAGCATCGCATGGCCGACCGCCTTGCCTGCCATCCCGATGGCGCCGAGCAGGTCGCTTGCCGCCATCATCATGATCGCGGGCAGGCTTTGCATCACCAGCCAGTAACCGATCGATCCGAGCAGCAGCACCTTGGCGAGCGCCTTGCCCAGTTCGGTCGCGCCCTGCAGCCCGAACATGCGTTTGAGCCCGTTCAACGGGTTGATGCGGTTGCCCTTGAAATGCAGCGCCTTGCCGCGCCATCCGGCCGATCCGAGCAGCGCCGGGCCCGCGATCGCGGCGACGAGCGCGAGCGCGAACAGGCTGGCAAGCGGCAGCAATATTTCGACGCCGTTGCGCATCAGCGCTTCGCCCGGCGCGAAGTCGGTGACGTCGCCGACCGAAAGGGTCAGCCCGCGGCGGACGAGGTCGCTCGCCGACTGGACGAACCAGCCGCCGGCGGCGACGAGCCATCCCGCCGCGGCAAGCATCATCAGCGCTGTCGCGAGCTCGCGCGACATCAGGACGTCGCCCTCGCGTGCCGAATCGGCGAGCTTCTTCGCCGTCGGCTGTTCGGTTTTCTGGTCTTTTTCGGTCGTGCCCGACATGCGTCAGCCCCGCGCGAACAGGCGCGCCGCGTCGAGCGCGTCGGAGAGGAAGCGGGCGATCGCTTCGGCCATCACGGGTGTCGCGATGCCGAGCAGAATGATGCCGGCGAGCAGGGTTGCCGGAATGCCGACCGCGAAGAGGTTGAGCGCCGGAGCCGAGCGACCGATGACGCCCATGATGATCTGGACGAGGATCAGCACGAAGCCGACGGGCAGCGCGATCGACAGGCCGGCGACGAACATCAGGCTGCCGAAGCGCAAGATTCCCTCGATCGCGTCATAGGAGGGAAAGGCGCCCCCCGGCGGCAGCGCCTGATAGCTGTCGATGATGACGCCGATCAGCAGCAGATGGCCGTCGGCAGCGAGAAAGATCGCGGTCGCGAGCATCGAGAGAAACTGGCCGATCGCCGAGCTCGACGCACCGCCGAGCGGATCGACCATCGACGCGAAGCCGAGGCCCATTGTGTTGCTGATCGTCTCGCCCGCGAGCAGCGCGGCGGCGAGCCCCATCTGGAGCACGAAGCCGATGCCGAGACCGATCACGACTTCGCCGAGGATCATCAGAAAGCCCGGAAAGGATACGATCCCTTCGGGCGGCAACGCCATGCCCGACGAGGCGACCGCGGGTACGCCGACCGCGAGCGCGATCACCAGGCGAAGTTGGATCGGAACCCCCGTCGCGCCGAAAACCGGCGCTGCCAGAAAGGCGGTGCCGGGCCGGATCATCCCCAGCATCCAGAGCTGGAGCATCGCTTCGATATTCGGAATCTCGGCGGGGACCATCGGTTTACTAGCGCACGAGGCCCGGTATCTGCGCAAAGATGTCGCGCGTGAAGTCGGTGAGCAGCACGAGGATGCTGCTGCCGAAGATCGCGAGACAGATTGCCGCGACGATCAGCTTGGGCACGAAGGTCAGCGCTGTTCGTTGATCGACGTCGCCGCCTGCACCATGCCGAGCAGCACGCCGATCACGAGGATCGGCAGCAGCAGCGGCGCCGAGGCGAGAGCGAGGATCCACAGCGACTGCTGGGCTACTCCGACGAAATAATCGGCTTCCATGTCGCTATCCTATGAAGGAGGAGGCGAGCGATCCCATCGTCAGCGCCCAGCCGTCGACAAGGACGAACAGAAGGAGCTTGAACGGCATCGATATGATCGTCGGCGACAGCATCATCATACCCAGCGACATCAGCGCCGACGCGACGATCAGGTCGATGACGAGGAAGGGCAGGAAGATGAGGAAGCCGATCTGGAAGGCGGTCTTGAGTTCGCTGGTGACAAAGGCGGGCAGCAGGATCGAAAAGGGCACGTCCTTGGGGCTCGCATAGGTCGGCGCCTTGGCGATCTTGGCGAACATCATCAGGTCGGACTTACGCGTCTGCTTCATCATGAAGCCGTGGAGCGCGTCGCCCGAACGCGATACCGCTTCGCCGATATCGATCTGTTCCTGCCCATAGGGCGTGATCGCGACGCGGTTCACTTCGCTGATCACCGGCTGCATCACGAACAGCGAGAGAAAGAGGCTGAGGCCGACCAGCACCTGGTTCGGCGGCGTCTGCTGGAGCCCGAGCGCGTGGCGCAGGATCGACAGCACGATGATGATGCGGGTGAAGCTGGTCATCATCAGCAGCAGCGACGGCAGCACCGTCAGCAGGCTCATCAATAGGAGCAATTGGAGCGAGAGCGTCAGCGGACGGCCATCGCCGCCGATTTCGCTCACCGCGCGGCCGAGGCCATCGCTCGCCTGCGCATAAGCGGACGGCGCCGCGAGCAGCAGCGCCAGACCGCCGGCGATCGCGGCGCCGCGGAAAAGGTCTTGCGATCAATCCGCATGGAAATCGCCCTGGCTGTTGTCGGCAAGCCGGGTGATGCCGTTGCGCGAGACCGAGATCAGTATCTGTTGACCCGCGAATTCGACGACGGCGAGCTTCGACCCCGGACCCAGGGGGAGGACGCCGACCATTTCGATCGCGCGCGCCTGTTTCGGCCCGCCGCCGAGCGGCACGCCCATCTGGACGCGCTTCCACAGCCACAGGCTGCCCCATGCCAGACCGCCGATCAGCGGCAGCAGGATGAGCAGGCGCAGGAAATATTCGAGCATCTCAGCCTCTCCGGTCGAAACCGGCGATGGCGCGGTCGGGCGCAACGACTTCAGCAACCTGAATGCCGTAGCGGCCGTCGATGCTGACGATCTCGCCCTTCGCGATCAACGTGCCATTGGCATAGATGTCGAGCAGGTCGGTCGCCGCGCGGTCGAGTTCGACCACGCTGCCTTCGGACATGGCGAGCAGTTCGGCGAGCGTCATCGAGGTCGATCCGACCTCGACCGAAACGCGCAGCGACACGCCCGCAAGCAGGTCGAAATTCGGCGCCGAGGCGATGTCCTTGGCGTCGCGGCGATCGCGCCGCGTCGGGGCTTCGCTGATGTCAGTCATGGTCGGGTCCTTCTTCGATATGTTCGATCATGATGGCGGCGTTGCCGTTGGCTTCGCCGATATTGCCCGTCGCGAAATTCCGGCCCGCGACGGTTAAGGGAACATTGCGCGGAATGGTTAACGGAATGATATCACCGACCTCCAAAGACAGGAGTTTGACCAAAGAAATTTCGGGTCGGGCGAGAACCGAGCGCACTGGCAGGCGCACATCGCGCAAAGCCTTGTTGAGCGCACCGGCCCAGACGGGGTCGGCACCGGTGCCTTCGCGCGCTTCGGGAAGCGGTTCGGCGCCCGCGATGCCGCGCAGCGCGGCGACCGGATAGGCGCAGAAAATCACCTTGCCCTCGAAGGGCGCGCCGCGCAGCGTGAAGCGCTGGACGACGAGTTCGTCGTCGGCGCGCACCGCCGCAAGCTTGGCGGGATCGGTGGTGACGCAGTCGAGTTCGGGCTCGATGGGCAGCTTGTCGCCCCAGGCGGCGGCGAGCTGCAGCCCCATGTCGCGGCCGAGCCGCGCCGCGAAGCGTTCCTCGGCGTCGGTCAGTTCTTCGCGTTCCGCTGCGAGCTGGCCCTTGCCGCCATAGAAGATGTCGACGAGCTGGAGGATCAGCGGACGCGCGGCCGACAGCAGCACGGGGCCCTTGAGCGGCGGCGCATGATAGCGCCAGAAGATCGCCGGGATCGCGGCCTGCGACCAGTCGGCGAAGGCCACTTGTTCGGTCTCGCCGCGTTCGACCTGTATTCCCGGCGCGCCGAGCGCGCGGATCAGGTCGCGCAAGCTGCGCGCGAACTGGGTCGCGGCCGCGTCGAGCACGGGAAAGGCGTAGCCGTTCCCGGACTTGCGCAGCAG
The DNA here is from genome assembly GCA_015657575.1 of Sphingopyxis sp. GTDB lineage: Bacteria > Pseudomonadota > Alphaproteobacteria > Sphingomonadales > Sphingomonadaceae > Sphingopyxis. Next base: position 1,224 of record JACDQN010000429.1, on the reverse strand, counting down.
CAGCGACGCCTTGGCATTCGGTGCGTCGTCGGCCGGAACCTTGGCTGCGGGCGCCTTGATCGCCTTTACGGTTTTGGCGTCTGCGCTCACTGGATCACCATGCTCGTGAAATAGACATTGTCGATGCCGCCGAAGCCTTCCTTGTCGCGCAGCACGTCATTGATCGCGGCGGTCAGCTGGCGCTGGAGCTGCTGTTTGCCCTGCGAGGTCGCGAGCAGCGCCGGATCCTGTTCGGCGAGCACCATCAGCACGACCGAGCGGATCGGCACCTGCTGGCGCTTGATATTCATGATCACCTTGCCGTCGTAGAAGGTCGACAGGCTGATCCCGACCTGCAGAAAGCCCGACCCGTCGGCGAGGTTCGTCGTGAAGGCGTCGGGGATCGCGAAATAGGTGATCTCATATTTGCGCGGATCGACCTTGAACTTGTCGTTGGGCACCGCGACGGTGCCGACCTTCAGCGGCGCTTCCTTCTCTTCGCCTTCGGCGGCGGGGGGCTCTTCGTTGCTGCGCACGACCAGCTTGGGATAATGATCCTCAGGCTTCGCTTCATGCGCCGACAGCGCGCCGAAATAGATGCCTGCGCCCGCGCCCGCGCCGACCAGCACGACCGCGCCGATGCCGATCATCAGCAGCTTCTTCATCTTGCCGCCCTTTTTGGGTTCGGCGTCGGGGGTCTTGTCCTTGCTCATCGTCAGGTCCTTCCTGGTCAGGCAAAGCGGCCGCGGCGATCCGCGGTGCGTTCGTCATGGGGGCGATCGGCACGCGCGTCGGCGCCGTCGCTGGCGGTTTCGATCAGGTGCGCGGCGTCAGCGGCCGTACCGCGGCCCTGGCCCTGCTGCGATTGGCGGCCGGTCTCGCCCGGCGTGCAGGTCACTTCGGCGCCGGCGACGCGGACACCCTGCTGGCGGAGATCCTCGACCAGCTTGCCCTGCGCCGCAGTGACGATCGTGGCGGTCGCTTCATGCTGCGTATCGAGCTTCACCGAGACGCCCTCGCCCTCCATTCGCATCGCGACGTCGAGACGGCCGAGGTGACGCGGCATCAGGCGGAAGCTGATGTCAGCGCTGTCCGATTTGGTTGCCGCGATGTCGCGCGCGAGCTGCTCGATCCACAGATCGTCGCTCGTCATGTCGAGCACACGCTCGGCGATGACCGCGGGCTGGGCGACGGCGAGCGGCGCGCTGGCGCCTGCGTTTCGGTTGCACGAAGACGATGGCCATC
>JACDQN010000428.1 GCA_015657575.1 Sphingopyxis sp. | reverse complement strand
GGGCCGGTACTGCACTGTCAACCAAACGCCTTGCCATTGACGACGATGGCGCGGTCCCGCTAGGGCCGCGCCATCATTCTATCTGGAAGTAGTGCCATGACCGATACGCCCCCCGACCGCCTGTCGACCAACCCCCGTTCGCCGCATTTCGACATGGAAGTGCTGCAGCGCGGCATCGGCATCCGCTTCAAGGGCGCCGAACGCACCGACGTCGAGGAATATTCGATCTCCGAGGGCTGGATCCGCGTCGCTGCGGGCAAGTCGAAGGACCGTTTCGGTCAGCCGATGACGATCAAGCTGTCGGGTCCGGTCGAAGCCTGGTTCGAAGATACCGCTGCCGAAGACGGCGAGGCGTCGGAAGACTGATCGCGTAATTTTGGCTTTCGTCACCCCGGACTTGATCCGGGGTCCATTCACGCAACGCTGGAACATGGATCCCGGATCAAGTCCGGGATGACGAAGTTGTGCCAAGGCGATCTTCGCTGCGCTCGCGATGCCGTCGAGGGGTTATTGGGCGCCGAGCGAAGCAGCGACGAGTGCCAGGTCGTTGCCCGGCTTCCAGTTCGCGTTTGCCCACACCGGCGCCTTGAAGCTCGGCGCCTTGCGCGGCGTGTCGCTCGCATAGATAAAGCCCTGCACCGGATTGGCGCGAAGACCAAGGTCACCGATCGGGGCGTACCAGACGCGAACCATGCTCCAGTCGCCGGCATCGCTGACGTCGATGACGCGCACGTCGCGCTCGATCTGGCCGCGGCGGCCATTGATCGGCGACCAATTGGCATGGTCGATACGGATTTCGCGGTCGCTGACGACCTTCTTCACGACGGCGACATGACCCATCGGCATGCCGCGCGTACCGGCGAATGCCATCACCGCGCCTTCGCGCGGTTCGCCGCCACGCTCATATTGGTCGGCGGCCTGCGCCCACCAGGTCTTGGCGTTGCCGCGGATATCGACGCCCGATTCGGCGCGGGCGAAGGGGACACATTGCAGATAGTCGCGGGCCATCGCCGGAACGCTCGTCACCAGGCCGGCGAGCATCATCATCGACGCGGCAGCGGCTGCGAAAAAGCGGTTGCTGGACATGAAAGGCGACCCCCAATGGCTTGTCTTCAAGCGTTGGATCGTCTTTGCCACGCGAATCGCGCGCCACCACCCGTCTCGCGACGAATTGCGCCTATCATGCGGTGGGCGGGGGAACCTTTTGTTAAGCCGTTCCATTCGTCGCTGGACGGCTTCGCTTCACCGCGTCAGGCGGCCGCGGTCTCGCGTTCGTCGGCGGGCGGGCGGAACAGGGTCAGCACGTCGGATGCGGGCATCGGGCGGCCGTAATAATAGCCCTGGATGTTGCTGCAGCCCATGCTGCGCAGCGTTTCGACCTCGATCTCGGTCTCGGCGCCCTCGGCAGTGGTCGACATGCCGAGGCTGTCGGCAAGCGCGACGACGGCGCGGATGATCGCAATCGATTCGATGCTGCCCTGGCGGCGCCGACGACGAAGCTGCGATCGACCTTGATCGTCGAAAATTGCGTCCTTGCGCAGATAGCCGAGCGACGAATAGCCGGTGCCGAAATCGTCGAGCGACAAGCGGATGCCGAGCCCGATCAGCTGGTCGAGCAATTGCGCTGCGCCGCCGCCGTCGCGCAGAAATACGCTTTCGGTGACTTCGATCTCGAGCCTTTGCGGCGGCAGCCCGCTTTGCGCCAGCGCCGAGACGACGACCGACGCAAAGGCCGGATCGGTCAGCTGTTCGGCCGAAACGTTGACCGCAACCTTCAGGTTCGACGGCCATTTCATCGCTTCGTGGCACGCAGTGCGCAGCACCCATTCGCGATCGCGAGATGAGGCGGCTATCCTCGGCGAGCGGGATGAAGCGCCCCGGCGACACATTGCCGAGCTTTTGGTTGTTCCAGCGAATCAGCCCTTCGAAACCGTTGAGCGTGCCATCGGCCGCAGTAACGACGGGCTGGTAATAGAGCTCGAACTCGCCCCGATCGAGCGCGCCGCGCAGTTCCTGTTCCATCACGCGCCGTTCTTCGGCCTGGGCGTGCAGCGAGGCGACATAGGCCGCGACGACATTGCCGCCCTTGTCCTTGGATTTATAGAGCGCGAGGTCGGCGTTGCGCGTCAGCGTTTCGACCGTCGCGCCGTCCTGAGGGCCCATGGCAAAGCCGATGCTGGCGCCGACGAACAGCTGGTGATTGTCGACGACATAGGGGCGGCTGACCGTCGCGATGATGCGCTGTGCCAATTCTTCGGCGGCGACCGCCGAGGGCACATTGTGGAGCACGACCGCGAACTCGTCGCCGCCGAGGCGCCCGCAGGTCATGCCGCGTTCCATCATGCCCTTGAGCCGCGCCGCGACCTGCGCGAGCAATTTGTCGCCGACCGGATGGCCCAGCGTATCGTTCACCGCCTTGAAGCGGTCGAGGTCGATCATCAGCATCGCGCAGCGCGACTTGGCGCTCTGCGCATGGTCGAGCGCGCGGGCGAGATCCTCGTGCAGGCTGAGCCGGTTGGGCAGGCCGGTGAGGTTGTCGAAACGCGCCATCTTGGCGATTTGTTCGGCGGTCGCGCGCTGTTCGGTGACGTCCGACCCGACGCCGCGGAAGCCGAGGAACTTGCCCTGTTCGTCGAGGCGGGGCGAGGCGGATAGTTCCCACCAGCGCGGCTTGCCGCCGATCGTGACGGGGACGATCAGGTTGGAAAAGCTGTCGCGGCGCTTCATCCGTTCGGCCATGTCGTGCATCGCCTTCGGGAAATTCCCCGTTTCCCAGGCGTCGCCGGCGAGTGCCTGGAGCAGCGGCACACCTTCGAGTGCCTCGGCGGTCGCGCCGAGCGCATAGGCGAGGCGCGGCGACACGTGGATCAGGCGGCGGTTGTTGTCGGTCTGCCACAGCCAGTCGGCCGAGGTCTCCTCGAACTCGCGGAGCAGCAGGCTGACCGTCTCGCTCTTCTCGTGCAGCGTTTCTTCGGCGCGGCGGAAGCGGATGTGCGTCTGCGCAAAGCGGATGCAGAAAGCCGAGAGCAGCAATCCCGCGACCATCGCGACGCCCGCGAGGTGCGGCGCGCCGGCGAGCACGAGCGCAGTGGCGGCTGCCAGGCTGACCGGGATGATGAAGAGGGCGCAGGCCATCGGGATGCTGTGCGCCACGATGGCGAGCGTCAGCATCATCAGCAGCGCGATCGTCCACATCGAGAGTGCATGGTCGAGCGGCGGCGCGCGGCCGTACAGCCAGAAGGGAATCGACCAGAGCGCGGCCGAATAGAGCGCGTGGCGATTGCACAGATTGAATTCGGCGACGCCCGAAAGCTTAGGGTCGCCGAGCGGCAGCTGTTCGAAGGTGCGATACGACCACAGGCTGAAAATCAGCGCCACGGTCAGCCAGCCGCCGACGAGCGCGAGTGGAAGACTGGGCAGCATGGTGAAAGCGGCGACCAGCGCCATGCCGGCACCCATCCACAGGCGCAGCGAACCCTTGCCGCGAAGCGGCGCGAGCTGGAGCTGGCGGAGATCGCCGATATCCTCTTGTTTCGAACCCAGCCCCATCAGGATTCGTGCGGGGATTTCGTCGGCGAGCATGTGGTCGGTCAAAAGGCTTTTCACCCGACCTGCTTAGCCGACACGGGTTACCCGAAAGTAACTATCCGCCCGCCGCAACACGCTTTTCTGTCCGGCGCCGGACAGCTGTCCCGGCCCACGCTCAGGCTGCGATCGCGAAGGGCTGGATTTCGCCTGCCAGATATTGGGCACGCGCCTTCGACCGGCTGAGTTTGCCCGAACTCGTGCGCGGCAAAGTGCGCGGCGGGATCAGCTCGATCAGGCAGTTCATGCCGGTGATCGCGCGGACGCGCTCGCGGATCGTCTCGCGCAGCGCTGCGCGTTCGGCGTCGTCGCTGGTGCGGCACTGGACGAGCACAGCGGGGGTTTCCTCGCCGCCCGAGGTGGTGATCGCAAAGGCGGCGATGTCGCCCGACTTGAAGCCCGGCAGCTGCTCGACCGCCCATTCGATATCCTGCGGCCAGTGATTCTTGCCGTTGATGATGATCATGTCCT
>JACDQN010000427.1 GCA_015657575.1 Sphingopyxis sp. | reverse complement strand
CTGCGCAACCCCGCGGCCGCCGACGGCCAGCAGGGCCGCCTGTTCATCGGCTTCGCCGCTGCCGAACTTCTCGGCCTGCTGGCGTTCGTCGTTGCGATGATCCTGCTCTTCGTCGTCTGATTTCGGCGATATTTGGCGAAGCCGGTTCCCTGTGGACCGGCTTCGCTGCAGGTTCCAGAATAGTTTAAGGTTCGCCTTTCATGCCTCAGATAGCCCAGCTCACCGCTGATAATTGGTATCTTGCCTCGCAGCTTTTCTGGCTGCTGGTCGTTTTCGCTGGCATTTATGTCGTGATCGGCCGCGGCATGCTGCCCAAGATCGAAGCGACGGTGGATGCACGCGACCGCAAGGTCGCCGACGATCTGGCGGCGGCAAAGGCGGCGCATGCCGCGGCCGACGCGCTTGAGGAAAGCTATCGCCAGCAGGGTGACGCCAGTCGCGCCGCCGCGCAGAAAGCGGTATCCGACGCCAAGGACAAGGCTGCGAAGGATGCCGAAAAGCGTCTGGCCAAGGTCGATGCCGAACTGGGCACCAAGCTTTCGGCCGCCGAAGCTGATGTCGCCGCGGCGCGTTCGTCGGCGATGGCGGAAATCGAATCCGTCGCGGCCGAAGCGGCGGGCGAGCTCGTCGCCAAATTGTCGGGCGTGAAAATTGCCGCGGCAGATGCCAAGGCAGCGGTGAAGGCGGTGCTCCATGGCTAATTTCCTTATCTTCCTGTCGGAAGCGGCGGGCGAAGCCCATGCGACGCCCAAGGCGTTCGGCATGGACGCGACCGTGTGGGTTTCGATCGCCATGCTCGTTTTCTTGGGCATCCTGGTCTGGAAGGGTGTGCCCGGCGCGATCGGCGCGATGCTCGACAAGCGCATTGCCGAGATATCGAAGCAGCTCAAGGAAGCCGAACAGCTCCGCCTCGACGCGGAGTCGCTGAAAAGCGAATATGAAGCGAAGCTGGCCGACGCGGCCAAGGAAGCCGGCGAAATGCGCGCCCGCGCCGATGCCGAGGCCGAAGCCCTTGTTGCCAAGGCAAAGGCCGACGCGACCGCGTTGATTGCACGCCGCAAGCAGATGGCCGAAGACCGCATTGCCGCGGCCGAAGCGGGCGCACTCGCTGAAGTCCGCACCGCGGCTGCAAAGGCGGCGACCGAAGCGGCGGCAAAGCTGATCGCCGACAAGCATGACGCCGGTGCCGACAAGGCGCTGGTCGACCAGGCGATCGCGGGGGTCGCCAAGGCCTGAGCCTTTCGACATTGCCGAACCCAGAGCGCCCGCGGATTTCCGCGGGCGTTTTGTTTTGATGGTGTGACCGCCTGAGGCCGGTAGCGGAGATAATATCCTCCCATTGCTGCGCAAAGGGGAGCTCGACGGCCGCTCCCCACCCCAAAAGCCGACGCCACTATGACGCGACAGGGATCGATCGCCCTCGTCTTGCCGGGCTATTTCGCTCCGGCCAATCCCGCGACCCATGCCTTGGTGGCGGGGCAATTGTCCATCGCGCGTCGATATGCGTCGCGGGCGGTGGTGCGCGCAATATAGTCTTTTTCGGTGGCGCCGGGCGCAAAGCCGATGGTTCGCTGGGCGAGCTCGAGGGCATAGGTGACCGAGATGTCGGCCGCGGTGAAGGTTTCGCCCGCAATATAGGGTTTATGCGCAAGCTGGCGGCTCACAAGGCCAAGCCGGCTGTTGAAGACATCGCGAGCCCAGCCGACGGTCCAGTTCTGCCGCTCTTCCTCCGGGGCGAGAATTTTCGTCGCGACGATCGCATTGACCGGGCCGGCAAGGCCGGCTTCACCTATATGGAGGAACTGCTGGTACGTCGCGAAATCCGGATCGCCCGGCGTTGGTACAAGCGAACCGGGGCCGTACCGCGCGAGCAGATATTCCATAATCGCGATCGATTCGACCATCACCGTGTCGCCATCGACGATCGCCGGAATGAAGCCGGCGGGGTTGACCGCCAGAAACTCGGTGTCTTTCTCGACACCATGCAGCAGATCGACCTGCCGCAATCGGTACGAAAGCCCCATTTCCTCCATCAGCCAGGCGACGCGAAAGCCTCGTCCTTCCCCATATAATGTGATCATGCCCGCAAGCCTCAGAATTTGATCATGATCCGCCGCGCCAACGCGGGCGAGATGCTGTGGACGATCTGCAATATCTTCACCATGCCGACGTTGATTTCGACCTTGCCGGTGCGGATGCCGCGGACGATTTCAGCGGCGCAGTCGTGCGCGCTCATCTTCTTGCCGTCGCGTCGGGCGGTCATGTTGGTTTCGACCACCGGCGGCAGCGCCTCTACAACGCGCACATTGCTGTCCTTGAGGACGTACCGCAGCGCCTGCGTATAGGCACGCAGCCCCGCTTTGGTCGCGCAATAGACCGCGCCGCTGCCGCATGGCGTGATTGCAAGGCCCGAGGTGACATTGACGATCGCCGCCTCTTCCTGAGCTTTCAGCGTCGGGAGAAGATGCGTGCAGAGCGTGATCGGCGCATCGAGGTTGGTGCGCAGGCACGTCTCGGCGGTTGCGAGCGTTGCGCCGTCCTCGACGGAATGATCCATCGCACCGACCCCGGCGTTGTTGACGAGCAGGGCGATCGGTTTCCCGGCGACGCCCGCCACCACCGCTTTGAGACCCACCGCGGTCGACAGGTCTCCCGCGATGGCGCCGAAGCCGAGGCTTGCCATCGCCTGCAGCTTTTCCGCCGAACGCCCGGTAACGATCACGTCGGCGCCCGCACCCTGCAGTTGCAGCGCGATCTCGCGTCCGATACCGTCGCTGCCGCCCGTGACGAGCGCCAGTTTTCCGCGTAATTCCATAAGACCCCTCCCATGTTTTACCTCGCGCACTATGGCGGGTCGTACCGTCATCGCCTACATGCAAAATCATGGCCCGCCCGAACGCTCCCGATCGATTCAACGAAGAAAAAAGCGACCTATGTGATCCGCGGCGGTGAGGGTGAGGGCGACCAGCCCGATCTCGAACGCGGAGCCGAAGCGATCCGCAGCGTCGTGCGGAAATTGCCCACGCGTCCGGGCGTCTATCGCATGCTCGATGCGCGCGG
>JACDQN010000426.1 GCA_015657575.1 Sphingopyxis sp. | reverse complement strand
GGATGATCAACGGGCTGATGACGCTGAACGGCGCGTGGGACAAGATCCGCACCGACCCGATCATCCGCATGATGGTGATGGCGCTCGCCTTCTACGGCATGAGCACTCGAAGGCCCGATGATGTCGATCAAATGGGTCAACTCGATGTCGCACTACACCGACTGGACGATCGGCCATGTGCACAGCGGGCGCGCTCGGGTGGAACGGCATGATCACCTTCGCCTGCGTCTATTATCTCGTGCCGCGCCTGTGGGGCCGCGAGCGGCTCTACAGCCTGCGCATGGTCAACTGGCACTTCTGGCTCGCGACCGTCGGGATCGTTTTCTACGCCGCGTCGATGTGGGTCGCGGGCATCATGCAGGGGCTGATGTGGCGCGAATATGGCGCGGACGGCTACCTCGTCTACAGCTTTGCCGAGAGCGTTGCTGCGATGCACCCGATGTACCTGATCCGCGCCGCGGGCGGGGCGATGTATCTCGCCGGCTTCCTGATCATGGTCTTCAACGTCTGGGCGACGGTCGCGGGCAGGGTCCGCGCCGAAAAGCCGATGACCGAAACGCCCTACAATGCCGCGGCGGATCGTCCGCTCGCGCCCGTCCCCGCCGAATAAGGAGCCCGGACCATGGCCACCAAACCCGCCAAAAAGGGCTTCAGCCACAAGAAGATCGAGCGCAATGTGACATTGCTCGGCGCGCTCGCGCTGCTCACCGTCACGGTCGGCGGCATCGTCGAGATCGCGCCGCTCTTCTGGATCGACAACACGGTCGAGAAGGTCGAGGGGATGCGGCCCTACACCCCGCTCGAACTCGCCGGGCGCAACATCTATATGCGCGAGGGCTGCTACACCTGCCACAGCCAGATGATCCGTCCGTTCCGCGACGAGGTCGAACGCTATGGCCATTACAGCCTCGCCGCCGAGAGCATGTACGACCATCCCTTCCAATGGGGGTCGAAACGCACCGGCCCCGATCTTGCGCGCGTCGGCGGCCGCTATTCGGACGAATGGCACAAGGCGCATCTGATCGACCCGCGCAGCGTGGTGCCCGAATCGATCATGCCGCCCTATGCCTTCCTCGCCGAACGTGATCTTCAGACCGGCGATATGGCGAACGACCTGACCGCGCTCTATCGCGTCGGGGTGCCCTACACGAAGGCCGACATCGCCAAGGCGAACGACGATATCAAGGCGCAGGCCGACCCCGATGCCGGCGCGGGCGATCTCGAGAAACGCTATCCCAAGGCGCAGGTCCGCGACTTCGACGGCGATCCCACGCGCGTGACCGAAATGGATGCGCTGATCGCCTATCTCCAGATGCTCGGCACGCTGGTCGATGTCGACAAGGCCGCCCCGCAGGAACGCGCCGGCGAAACGGAGGCGGCCCGATGAGTTACAACGACCTCAGGCATTTTGCCGACAGCTGGGGCCTGCTCGCCATGGCGCTGCTGTTCCTCACCCTCGTCGCCTGGCCCTTCCGGCCGAGTGCGCGCGCGCGCAACGAAGAGGCTGCGAACATGATCTTCAAGGACGACGAGCATGGCTGAGCACAAGCGTATCGACCGAAGCCCACCGGCACGTAGCACGGGTCGGGCCAAGAGTGGGGAACGGGATCGAGGAACTCGACACGCCGATGCCGCGCTGGTGGCTTTGGACCTTCTACGCGACGATCGTCTGGGGGCTCGCCTATGTCGTGCTCTATCCGGCCTGGCCACTCGTCAACAGCGCGACCGAGGGTGCTCCGTCGGCTGGTCAAGCCGCGCGACCTTGCCAAGGAAATGGCGGCGGATGCCAAGCGCCGCGCGCCGACGGTCGATGCTATCGCCGCGACCGCGATTACCGATCTGCCAGCGAAGCCCGAACTGATGCAGGCGGCGGTGCAGGGCGGCGGCGCGGCGTTCCGCGTCCATTGCGTCCAGTGCCATGGTGCGGGCGGCGCGGGGGTGAAGAAGCTCTATCCCAGCCTGACCGATGACGACTGGCTGTGGGGCGGCGATCTGGCCACGATCGAATATACGGTCACCCACGGGATCCGGAACCCGGACCACAAGGCGACACGCACCAGCCTGATGCCCGCCTTCGGCCGCGACGGCATTCTCGATGCGGCGCAGATCGGCGATGTCGTCAGCTTCGTGCGGACGATCAGCCGGCAGGAAAAGGCCAGCGCGTCGTCGTCTCGCGGCGCCGCGCTGTTCGCGGACAATTGCGCGGTGTGTCACGGCGCGGGTGGCGAAGGCGGACGGCAGGTCGGCGCGCCGAAGCTGACCGATGCGATCTGGCTGTACGGCGGCGACCGCGACAGCCTGACCGCGACGATAACGCAGCCGCGTAACGGGGTGATGCCGCGCTGGGGCGGACGGCTCGATCCGGTGACGATCAAGATGTTGTCGGCCTATGTCTATTCGCTGGGCGGCGGCGAGAAGGGGCTTGCCCCGGTGGCCGAAGGTGCAGTCGACGGACGCGGAACCGATGGCCAGCCCTGAGGATCTCTCCGGCCAGCCCGCGCCGCTTTATGTAGCGCGGAAGGGTGTTTACCCGAAAGCGGTGAACGGCCCCTTCCGCCGCTTCAAATGGGCGATCATGGCGGTGACCCTGGCGATCTATTATGGAACGCCGTGGATCCGCTGGGATCGTGGTCCTTACGCGCCCGATCAGGCGGTGCTCGTCGACCTCGCGAACCGGCGTTTCTACATGTTCCAGATCGAGATCTGGCCGCATGAATTCTATTATGTCGCGGGCCTGCTCATCATGGCGGGGATCGGGCTGTTCCTCGTCACCAGTGCGGTCGGGCGCGCCTGGTGCGGCTATGCCTGTCCGCAGACGGTGTGGACCGACCTGTTCCAGCATGTCGACCGGCTCGTCGACGGCGACCGCAACGCGCAGGTCCGGCTGGCGAATGGTCCATGGACGGCCGAAAAGCTGGCGAAGCGGGCGATCAAATATGGCATCTATCTGACCGTCGCCTTCTGGACTGGCGGCGCGTGGATCATGTATTTCGCCGACGCACCGACGCTGACGACAGACTTCTGGTCCGGACAGGCGGCCCCGGTCGCCTATGGCACCGTCGCCGTACTGACCGCGACGACCTTCGTCCTCGGCGGGTTCATGCGCGAACAGGTGTGCATCTATATGTGCCCCTGGCCGCGGCATCCAGACCGCGATGATGGACGAAAAATCGCTGCTCGTGACATACAAGGACTGGCGCGGCGAACCGCGCGACAGCGTCAAGAAGGCGATGGCACACCCGGGGGCCTTCGGCGACTGCGTGGATTGCAACCAATGCGTCGCGGTCTGTCCGACCGGTATCGACATTCGCGAGGGGCCGCAGATCGGTTGCATCACCTGCGCACTCTGTATCGACGCGTGCGACGGGGTGATGGCGCAGGTCGGGCGGCCGCGCGGGCTGATCGATTATTGTACGCTCGACGATGCGGCGACCGAAAAGGCGGGTGGCACCGGGCGGCCGACCCGCAAGACGCTGCTGCGTCCGCGCACCCTGATCTATTTCGGCGTCTGGACCGCAATCGGTGCGGCGATGCTCTTTTCGCTCGGCCAGCGGACGCGGCTCGACCTTGCCGTCCAGCACGAGCGCAGCCCGCTCTTCGTCCAGCTTTCCGACGGGCATATCCGCAACAATTATACGCTGAAGCTGCGCAATATGGAAACGCGCCCGCGCCGTGTCGCGGTGAGTGTGAGCGGGCTTCCCGGTGCGGTGCTGTGGACCGACGCCGGCTCGCGCGAGAAGGCCGGGCAGCATATCGAACTGGCGCTCCCGGCAGACAGCGTCACGAGCGTCAAACTTTTCGTCGCGGCGCCCGCCATCGGTCCGGCGCGGCAGGAATTCACGATCGGTACGCGCGGGCTCGACGGCGATCCGCGCGGTGACAGCGACATCATCCAGTTCGACCGGCCGGAGGCAGGACAATGACCGACACACGCAAACCCAAGGCCTTCACCGGCCGGCATATGACGGCGATCCTAGTCGGCTTTTTTGCGGTCGTGATCGCGGTCAATCTCACCATGGCGCGCTTCGCCATGTCGACCTTTGGCGGCAAGGTGGTCGAGAACAGCTATGTCGCGTGCCAGCATTATAACGAATGGCTGAAACGCGCCGACGCGCAGGACCGGCTCGGATGGGATGCGCGCATCACGCTCGATGCGAGGCGGCACGTGCTTCTGACGCTCAGCAAGGATGGCGTTCCGCTCGACGGCATTCGGGCGTCGGCGACGATCAACCACCCCGTTGGGCGCACCGCGCCCGCCGCGCTCGATTTCGAGCCGGCGGTGGGCGGCGTGCTGCGCTCGGTCAAGCCGCTGGTGTTGGGGCGCTGGCGGCTCGACCTTATCGTCCGGCATGGCGCCGACGAAGCCCGCTATCGCGAGAATCTGCAATGACCGCCACCGCCCTCGTCGAACGCGACTTCGCGGTGCCCGACATTCGTTGCGCCGGCTGCATCGCAAAGCTGGAGCAAGGACTGGTGCGCGACAGGCGCATCGCCGCCGCGCGCGTCAATTTCACCGAGAAGCGCGTCCATCTGTCCTGCACCCCCGACACCGGCATGCCCGACCTGATCGGCGCCTTTTCGAGCCTGGGTTTCGAAGCCCACCGATCGGGAGCGGCCCCGACGAAGCCGATGCCGAAGCCGAAACGAGCCGCGAACTGCTGCGGGCGGTCGCGGTGTCGGGCTTCGCGATGATGAACATCATGCTGCTCTCGGTGTCGGTCTGGTCGGGGGCGGCGGGGGCGACGCGCGACCTGTTCCACTGGCTGTCGGCGGCGATCGCGCTGCCGACGGTAGCTTACGCCGGACGCCCCTTCTTCCGTTCGGCCTGGCGCGCGCTGCGTCATCGCCGCACCAATATGGACGTGCCGATCAGCATCGGGGTTCTGCTCGTCAGCGTCATGAGCCTCTACGAGACGGCGACGCACGGCGCCCACGCCTATTTCGATGGCGCGGCAATGCTGCTCTTTTTCCTGCTCTGCGGCCGCTGGCTCGACAGCGTGATGCGCGACCGCGCGCGGGGCGGCGTCGCCGCGCTGCTCCGCAACATGGGCACCGGTGCGATGGTCTTTGGCCATGAACGCTCGACGCGCTGGGTGGACGCGACTGCGCTTGAGCCGGATATGGTCATGCTCGTCGCTGCCGGTGAGCGGCTCGCGGCGGACGGCGTCATCGCGAGCGGATCGAGCAGCATCGATCTGTCGCTGCTGACCGGCGAAAGCGCGCCGCAGACGGTTCGCCGGCGACGC
>JACDQN010000045.1 GCA_015657575.1 Sphingopyxis sp. | reverse complement strand
GAAATGGGCGACCAACGGGCTCGAACCCGCGACCTCCGGTACCACAAACCGCGCTCTAACCAACTGAGCTATGGTCGCCACATGCCGCGCGAAACCGCCTGCGACAGCGCGCGGCGATAGGCGCGCCCTCCCCCTTCGTCAAGCATTGTTCGCTTGCGCGGACCTCACTAAAAGCGCGCCATGGCTGGCAACGAACATGTCGACATGGCGACTTCGGGCGCCGACCGCACCGCCGATCGGCTTGCTGCCGTCCCCGGCATCCGCCGCGCACCGACGCCGAAGCTTCAGCAGTTCATCCTCGCGCGCTTCCTCGACGCCGAAACCTGCGCTGCACTGATCGCGCTGATCGACGCCAATGCGCGCCCCTCGACGATCGCCGATCCCAATGGCGACGACGCCTTTCGCACCAGTTCGACCTGCGATCTCGACCACCGCGATCCGGTGGTCGTCGCGGTCAACAACAAGCTCCACGACCTCGCCGGCATCCCGCTCGAATATGGCGAACCGCTGCAAGGCCAGCGCTATGATGTCGGCGAGGAGTTCAAGGCGCACACCGACTATTTCGACCCGCACGGCGCCGATTGGGAAACCTACTGCACCGTGCCGGGCCAGCGCAGCTGGACGCTGATGATCTATCTTAACGAACCGCCCGCCGGCGGCGCGACCCGCTTTCTCGCAACGGGCAAGATGCACCAGCCCGAAACCGGCAAGCTGCTCGCCTGGAACAATGTCCGCCCCGACGGCACCGTCAATCCCGACACGCTCCATCACGGGATGAAGGTGCGCAAGGGCCGCAAATATATCATCACCAAATGGTTCCGCGAACGGCCGTGGCCGTGGGCGGAGGGGGAGCTGGGCTAAAAAGAACCCCGGCGAAAGCCGGGGCCCAATCACGGCGCCTTCTGTCTGGACCCCGGCTTTCGCCGGGGCACAGGTTTGATTTTACCGCACCAGCCGGTACTGGAAATTCAACGTCAGCGTGTTCGCGACCTGACCCGGCTCGACCGGTGTCGCCTTCGCTCCCGCGTCCATCGCCATGTTGCGCACCATCGGCATCGGCGGCTGCGGGCCGAAGCTGCCACCTTCGCTAATCGACACCAGTTCGACGCCGCGGAAGCCCGCCAGCCGCGCATAATCCTGCGCCTTCGCCTCGGCCGACTTGATTGCCGCGCCGCGCGCACCGACGAGCTGCGCGTCGGGATCCTTCATGCCGAACCACGGCCCGTCGACATTGGTGCCGCCGGCGGCGACCAGCGCGTCGAGCAGCGGACCGATATCGTCGATCTTGCCCGTTGTCGCGCGCACGCTGTTCGACACCTGATAGCCCAGGAAGCGCGGCGGTTGGCCATTGCCCTGATTGTTATAGTCATATTGCGGCGACAGGTTGATGCCGCTCGTCTGGATGTCCGCGGCCTTGATCCCGCGCCCCTTGGCGGCGGCGATCAGCTTGTCCATCGCCGCGGCGTTCAGGCGCATCGCCTCGACCGCGGTGGGTGCGGTCGTCGTCACGCCGGCGCGACCGTCGCCTGGTCGGGGCGCGAGCGCACTTCCTCACTGACGCTGAAGCTCAGGATCGGACCCTGGGTCGTTGCTGCGGTCACCGTTGCACCTCCTTGCTGCGCGATCGCGGGCGTGGCCGCGATCAGGGCCAGTCCGGTTGCCATAGCGGTGAGCATTTGCTTCGTCATTTCATTCTCCTGTGAACCGGGCTTCCGGCCCTGTGTGATCTCCGCCCCGTAACGCAGACGGAGCGGACCCGTTCCGGCCTTTGTGCGCAGCGCGCTTGCATGATGCTGAACGTATCGGTAGCGCGCCGTTCATCATGGCTGCTCCCATTCTTTCATACGAGGCCTCGGCCTTGTGCAGGGCAGCGGCTGGCTGTTCCAGGATCTCGACATCTATGTCGGCGAACGCGACCGGCTCGCGCTGATCGGCCGCAACGGTGCGGGCAAGACGACTTTGCTCAAACTGCTCGCCGGCCGCATCGATCCCGACAAAGGCAAGCGCACCATCGTTCCCGGCACTCATGTCGTGATGCTCGAACAGGAACCCGATTTCCGTCCTTTCGCGACGCTGATGGATTTCGCGGTCGCGGGTGCCGACGGCCCGCCGGAGCATGAAGTCGCCGCCATCGCCGACCAACTCGGCATCGACATGGACCGCACCGCCGCCAGCGCCTCGGGCGGCGAGCGCCGCCGCGCCGCGCTCGCCCGCGCGCTCGCGCAAAATCCCGACGTGCTGCTGCTCGACGAACCG
>JACDQN010000425.1 GCA_015657575.1 Sphingopyxis sp. | reverse complement strand
GTAGAGCACAACCTTGCCAAGGTTGGGGTCGAGGGTTCGAATCCCTTCGCCCGCTCCAGTTTTCCTAACAATTTCAGACACTTACGCCGAATGGCGGCGTAATACGCGTCGTTACGTGGGCTCGATTTTTGCCTCGCGTAATAAGGACGTAATATGATGGGAGCGAGCTGTCGGGTGCCTCTAGGGCAGGATCGGCGACGTTGTTCGCAGAGGTCCGAACATTCTTCCGCCGATCCGACACGCCTCACATGCTCTAATCTTTCTGCTGTTTGGCCTCTTGGCGGGCGTCGCGAAGGATTTCGATGCCGCCCTTGATCGCGATCAGCGCAGTCGCAAATCCAACCAGAAGGTCCGGCCAGTTCGTACCGAGCCACCAGACGAGGACACCCGCGATCAGGATGCCGCCGTTCGAGATGAAGTCGTTGTAGCTGAAGGTTGTCGCGGCTCTGAGGTTGACGTCCGGATCCTGAATGCGCTGCAAGAGCTTCAGACAAGCATAGTTCACCACCGCAGCGACGGCCGACATGATCATCATTGTCGGACCGATCGGTTCGCTGCCTTCGAAATAGCGCCGTCCTACATCGAACAGGACGCCGGCCGCGAAGACCAGCAGCATGACACCCGATGCCGTGGCAGCACGGGTTTTCCATTTCAGGCCGTGGCTGAGCGCAACGAGGCTCAAGGCATAGACCGCGGCGTCGGACAGATTGTCGAGCCCATTGGCGATGAGCGCGCTCGAATCGCCGAGCCCGCCGGTTACGAGGAAGGCGATCGCGATAGCCGAGTTCAGGACGAGAACGATCTGGAGCGTTCGCTTTTCGCGTTCGCTCCCGGATGCTTTTTCATTCATTGCAAGCTCCTCAATCCTCACCATCCCTAAAAGGAGGCGGAACCCGCTTGGGTTCCGCCCCAGTCAGCACTCTCGGTTGCCGCCGACAGGGGGGAATGGCGGCCATCCGGGAGTGTCTCAGCCTTCGGGGCTGGGGACGCTGCTCGGGCGCGCCAGCTCTTCCTCTTCGGCCTTCGCGGTCCGTCGATGGACCAGGAGGTACAGGGCCGGCAGCACGAGCAAAGTCAGGATCGTCGACGAGATGATCCCGCCGATGACGACAGTTGCCAGCGGCCGCTGCACCTCGGACCCAGCCCCGACATTGAGCGCCATCGGTACGAACCCGAGCGACGCCACCAGCGCCGTCATCATCACCGGTCTGAGGCGGGTCAGCGCGCCTTCGCGGATCGCCTCGACGAGCGCTTTTCCGCGTTCGCGCAGATCCTTGATGAAGGATAGCATCACCACGCCGTTCAGCACCGCGACCCCGGACAAAGCGATGAAGCCGACGCCCGCCGAGATCGATAACGGAATGTCGCGCAGCGCCAGCGCCGCGACCCCGCCCGTCAGCGCCAGAGGCACGCCCGAGAAGACGATCGCAGCATCGCGCACCGTGCCGAACAGCATGAACAGCAGCCCGAAGATCAGCAGCAGCACCAGCGGCACGACGATCTGGAGGCGCTCGGTCGCGGACTGAAGCTGCTCGAATGTGCCGCCATATTCGATGTAGTAACCATCGGGCAGCACGACCTCAGCTTCGACCTTTTGCGTGAGCTCGTCGATGAACGAGCCCAGATCGCGCCCACGAACATTCGCCGTGATCACCGCGCGGCGCTTGCCATTTTCGCGGCTGATCTGGTTCGGCCCCGCCGCGAGCGATATCTCCGCCAGCTCCGAAAGCGGCACGAAGCCGCCGGCCGGAAGTGCAACGGGGAGATTGCCGAGCGACGCGAGATCGGTGCGAATGGCCTCGGGAAGCCGGACGATGACGTCGAAGCGGCGGTCACCCTCGAAAAGCTCGCCGGCCTGACGGCCGCCGGTCGCTGTCGAAACCGCATCCTGCACCGTTTCCATGCTGACACCGTAGCGCGCGAGCTTGTCGCGATCGGGCGTGACCGAGAGCATCGGCAGGCCGGTGACCTGTTCGAGCTTCACGTCCTGCGCGCCCGCAATCCCGCCCGCGACTTCCTCGATCGCCTGCCCCGATTCGAGCAATTGATCGAGGTCGTCGCCGAACAACTTGATCGCCACGTCGGCGCGAACGCCGGCGATCAGCTCGTTCATGCGCATCTTCACCGGCTGGGTGAACTCATAATTGTTCCCTGGCACCTCGTTCGCCGCCTTGTTGAGTTCGGCAACGAGCTGGTCGCGCGTCTTTCTCGGATTGGGCCATTCCTTCCGGTCCTTGAGCATGATGAAATTATCGGCGACCGACGGGGGCATCGGATCGGTCGCTACCTCGGGAGTGCCGATCTTCGCGAACACCCGCTCGACTTCGGGGAACTGCCTGATCCTCTTCTCCAGCGCCTCCTGCATCGCGATCGACTGGGTGAGGCTCGTCCCCGGAATGCGCATCGCGTGCATCGCGATATCGCCTTCGTCGAGGTCCGGGATGAACTCGGACCCGAGACTGGTCGCCGCCACGCCGCTCAGCGCGACAAGCGCCAAAGCACCAGCCAGCGCAGCCTTCGGCCAATTGAGGACGCGGTCGAGCATCGGGCGGTAGCCCTTGCCGAGCCCGCGCATCAGCCAATTTTCCTTTTCTTCGACCTTGCCGGTCACGAACAGCGCCACCGCGGCCGGAACCAGGGTGAGCGACAGCAGCAGAGCGGCGGTAAGCGCGAGGACGACGGTGATCGCCATCGGATGGAAGGTTTTGCCCTCGAGGCCCTCGAGCGCGAAGATCGGCAGATAGACTGCGGTGATGATAATAATGCCGAAGATGCTCGGCTTGATCACTTCTGCGCTTGCGGAAGCGACTAGGCCGAAGCGCTCGTCGCGGTCGAGCAGGCGTCCGAGCCTGTGCTGAGCCTCGCCGAGCCGGCGGAGGCAGTTCTCGACGATGATGACGGCCCCGTCGACGATGAGGCCGAAGTCGAGCGCCCCGAGGCTCATGAGGTTTGCCGATGTCCGCGTCTGGAGCATGCCCGTCAGCGTCATCAGCATCGCGACCGGAATGACCGCCGCCGTGATCAGCGCGGCCCGGAAATTGCCGAGCAGCAGGAACAGGATCACGATGACGAGCAGCGCGCCCTCGGCGAGATTCTTCTGCACCGTCGAAATCGTCCGCTCGACGAGCGCGGTGCGATCGTAGAGCGGCTTGGCAACGACACCCTTCGGCAACGCACGCGAGGCTTCGACGAGGCGTTCGGCCGAGGCCTGCGCCACCACGCGCGGATTCTCGCCGATCAGCATCGAGACCGTCGCGAGGACGACTTCCTTGCCATTTTCGGTTGCGGCGCCTGTGCGGAGCCCCGAGCCGATCGCGACATCGGCGACGTCGGCGATCCGGATCGGAACCCCGCCGCGGGTGGTGACGATGATCTGCGACAGGTCACGCTCATTATTGGCCTGACCCGGCACGCGGATCAGAATCTGTTCGCCGCTGCGCTCGACATAACCGGCCCCGCGGTTGGCATTATTGGCCTCGAGTGCGGTGACGACATCGTTGAGCGAGAGATTGAGCGAGGCGAGCGAGGCCGGGTTGGGTGTCACATGATATTGGCGGGCATAGCCGCCGATCGTGTTGATCTCGGCGACCCCCGGAATCGTGCGCATCTGCGGCCGGATGACCCAATCGGACATCGTCCGGAGGTCTTCCGCCGTATAAGGCGTGCCGTCGGGTTTTCGCGCGCCCGGTTCGGCCTCGATCGAGAACATGAAGATTTCGCCGAGGCCCGTCGAGATCGGGCCCATTTCGGGCTCCATCCCGGGCGGAAGCTGGCCGCGCGCGGCCTGGAGCCGCTCGTTGACCTGCTGGCGCGCGAAATAGATGTCGGTCCCGTCCTCGAAGACGACAGTGACCTGGCTCAGGCCATAGCGCGAGATCGACCTGGTATAGTTGAGGTTCGGGATGCCCGCGATCGCGGTCTCGATCGGATAGGTGATGCGCTGCTCGGACTCGAGCGGCGAATAGCCTTCCGCCTTGGTGTTGATCTGGACCTGGACGTTGGTGATGTCGGGAACGGCGTCGATGGGCAATTTGGTCGCGCTCCACGCGCCGATCGCGCAGAGGAGCGCGACCACCGCGAGGACGAGCCATCGTTGCCGGATCGAAAAGCCTATGGTTCTGGCTAGCATGTTATCCTGCTCCCCGATCAATGGTCGTGGCCCGCGCCGGACTTTTCGATGTCGGCGCGAACGAGGAAACTGCCCTTGGTGACATAGGCGGTGCCGGGCTTGATGCCCGACAGGACCTCGGTCCATTCGGGCGACGAACGGCCGAGCTTCAGCATCCGGACCTCATAGTCCTGCCCGAAATTGGCATAGACCACCTTGAAGTCGCGGAAGGGCTGGATCGCCTCGGTGCGCACGGCAAGCGGCACGGTGACGGGGTTGACCATCACGCGGCCGCGCAAGGCCATGCCAGGGCGGAGCGTTCCCGAGCGGTTCGGGATGGTCGCGCGGATGAGCGCAGTGCCCGCCTCGACATTGCCGTCGGGCAGGAACTGCCCGAGCGGCGCGGTCGCGATTTCGGCGCCGTCCTGCGTCTCCACCGTCACCCGCATGCCCGGACGTATGATCGCGAGGTCGCGGGGGAAGATGTTGAAGACGACCGTGGTCTGCGCCGGGTCGGTGACCACATAGAGTGCGCGCCCGTCGGTGACGTCGCCGGGGTTGGCGTTGCGCTCGGCGATCACGCCGCCGACCGTCGCATATACCGGATAGACCTGGAGGCTCTCGCTCGACTCGATGCGCGCGAGCAGTTCCCCACGGCGGACGCTGTCGCCCACCGCCTTGGTCACCGAGACGACGCGGCCGGGGAACTGGCCGCGAATTTCGGAGCGGGCGGTCGGCGACAGTTGGACGGTGCCGTAGAGTTCGCGCATTTCGCCCACCGTCGCCGGTCCGACGACCGCGGTTTCGATGCCTCCGGCCTTGGCGGCGTCAGCCCCGATCCGCGTGCGCCCTTCGGGGTTCGCATATTTCCAAACGTGCCGCTTGCCGCCCGTCACCGCGACAACCTCGACGTCGAAGCTGTGCGGTTCGGTGACGACACCTTGCCCTGCGAGGAATTTGCCCTGCGGGCGGAAGGTGAAGCGATCGACGTCGCCGCCAAGCCGCGTGAGGGTGATGGCGAGCTGGACATCCTTCGGGTCGACCGGTTTGCCGTCCCGCGTTGCGAAAACGCGGAATTGCGGCTCGGTGCCATTCTCGAAGATTATGACCTCGACCGCGAAATCGCCATTCTTGAGCAATTTGCCACCGTTCGGGCCTTTGGCATCTTCCTCGCCTTCGCCCTCAGCGTGGCTTTCGCCTTCTTCATGCTTGTCTTCGCCCTCGGCTCCGCCACCGCAGGCAGCGAGAGGCACAGCAAGGAACAGCGCCGCAGCCGCGGCGGGAAATGGAAACTTCTTCATGGAATATTCTCCGCAAGGGGAGCCGCATCGAAGCGGCCGGTCAGGCGATCGATCTCCGCGAGCAAATCGCGGTAGCGTGTCATGGCCTCGGCCCACTGACCCTGGATCTGGATGATGACGTCGGCGGCATCCTGTACGTCGGCGAACAGGAACCCGCCGCGGGCATAGCCTTCGCGCACCTGGCCGAGCGTCTTCACCGCCTTGGGATAGACGTCGTTCATGATGCCCTCGGCCCGGACGCGTGCGGCGTCGGCATCGGCGCGCAGCGACGCGAGGCGCCGCAGCCGCTCGAGCCGGCTCGCTTCGGATTGGAACTCGAGCTGCCGCCGTTCGGCCTGCGCCCGGGCGATATTGCCCTGGTTGCGGTCGAACCGTCCGAGCGGGATCGAGATGCCGCCAAGAACGGCGACATCATTGGTCTCGCGAAGAAAGCGCGTGCCGCCCGAGACCGTATAGTCTTGGTGCGCACGGCTCTGCTCGACGACGACCTGCGCGCGGGCCCGGTCGACGGCGGCGTCGAAGACCGCCGCGTCGGCTTCGGCGAGCGGCGGATCGCGCGGATCGGGTTTCTCGATCCCCTCGGCGATAACGAGGCTGTCAGGCGTGCCGCCCCAGAAGGAGGTGAGCAATGCGCGTGCGGACTGCCGCTTCGCCTGGGCTTCCTTCAGGGCCAGTTCGGCTTCGAGAATGCGGGCATCGGCGCGCGTCTCGACGAAGAGCGGATCCTTGTAGCCGCGCACGCGCCTGATCGCTTCGGTCCGCATCTCCTTTTCAAGTTTGACGCGATCCTCTGCGATCCAGACCATCTGCTCGGCGATCTGGACGTCGATATAGGCGCGCTGCACTTCCTGGGCGATGTCGAGCCGGACGAGCCGCCACTGCGCCTCGGCGAGAACGACACCGCGCTCGGCAAGCGCCATTCGCGCCTCGCGCTTGCCCCCGCGTTCGAGCGGCTGCGAATAGGTGACGGTGAGTTCCGATTGCCGGAACAGGCCATAGCCGCCCGTCCCGACGCCATTGTCCATGTCGACCGACACGGTCGGATTGGGACGGACGCGGGCTTGCAGCTGGTCGGCGCGCGCGGCGTCGACCCCCGCTTCGCCCGCTCTAAGCTCGGGCGATGCAGCGATGGCCCGCTCGACCGCCTGGTCGAGCGTTAGCGGCTGGGCCCAAACGGACCCCGCCAGCAGCGCAGCCCCGGCCAACAGGGCGGCGCGCATATGGATATGCATGAATGATCACTCCTGAACGATTCGACTGAGCGCAGGCCGAAAAGGGGCCGCGCGGCAGGCGGCGTTCAGGCGAGGGGAGGGTTCAGGGGCGGTGCGAGCGCGCGCGAAGCGAGGCGCGTCGCGGGCAACGCAAAGTGCAGGCCGCCGGAAAAACAGGACAGATCGTCATGACCCGAAAGGGCCTGATCGGATGCGACCGGGCAATTATGGTGACTGCCGTGGAGGTCGGCGTCCTGCTGACCTTTTTGCGTGTCCTTGTCCGACGCATGGCCCGGCTCGACATGGTGCGAAAGATGCGAATCCGTCGCATGGTGCGTCATGCCCGCCATCGCCGGCGCAGCATTGTGGAGCCCGCTGAGCAGCAGGATGAACACAAGCAACAGGCGAAGGGTAGCGCCGGACATGGTCGCGCCCCTAACAGCGAATGACCCGTTCCGGAAGTCCAAAACCGGATCAATCGGTTCGCGCAGCGCGGCTCTCCGTCGACCGGGCCGTTTCGATCAGCGCTTCGAGGGCCTGCGGCATCGGCATCGGCTCGAAGGCGCTCACCCGCGCGCGACCATTATTCCCTGCGGGGAGGCGGCCGGTCAGCGAACCGAGCGGGACGAGCAGGAACCGCATTGCCTGACCGGTAGCTTCACGGGCATCGCCGAGCTCGATCGCATAGCGAAACATGTGCCAGTGGGAGGCGAGATGCGCGCCCATATAGGGCTGGCTCAATATATGTTCCCATTCCAGCGCCTGCCACGCAGCGGCTTCATCTCCGATTCGGCGTGATTCGCAAAACAGGCGATATTGCTCGCGCAGCAGCGGCTCGATGACGGCCATGCTCACGGGATTTACTGTCGGCGGCACCATCCTCTTTCCCCCTTTTTTGTGCAGGGCAGGCTCTTGCACCCTGTAGTAGATACAGGGTCAAGCCCTGATGTTCCGGCAGGACGCTGTGCCGCTCTGCGTCCGATTTACCCCCTCGTCTCACGGGAAGCATATCGCTCGAATGTCGTCCCGAACAAAGGAGGCGGGGGCCAATAGCGAAGCGATAGAAATAAGAGTGAAAGACAATTGTAGAATTATTGTGCTTAACGCGTGATTGTTCGGCCGATATCCTGTTTCTTGAGGCGCATCTGCAACTATAGAGGGGCAAGGTGCACTGCTCTCTTACCTCCATGAGATAAAATTACGGAGCCGGTTCGGGGGTTCGAAGAGTGCCGCCGAAGTTGATTGAAAATCTTCTACTTTTCACCGCGCCGTTTCGATGCTAGGGGCCGGTTTCAATGCGACGGGTGATCCTCTTCCTCCTGACCCTTCTCCTTGCATCCGGAACGGTTGCGGGGTCGCTCGCACATGCGACCGAGGATCGGGCCGAGGCGAGCCTTTTCGTTGCTGTGATCGAAGCCGGCTGCGTTCCCGCACCGGCGATCGAAGGCGCCGAAGTCGACAAGAAAAAATCCTCTCCCGGCGAAAAGCAGCAGGTGCCTGCCGCCGCTCATGGCTGCCACGGTCACCATTCGGGCGTCCCGGCGGAATCGCTGTCGGCAGCGACCGAAACGCCTGCCCCTGAAGCGCATACGCGCATCCTGACGGCCGCCTTGCCGCCCGTCGCCTATATCGGGACGTTCCGCCCTCCAATCGCCTGACGCTCTAGGTCTGCGCGTGCCCTTCGCGTGCGCTTCTCCCTGGAAACGTCAGGAGTCTCCTTTTCATGAAATCCATAGTTGTCGCCGCGAGTCTCGTGGCGCTCGTTGCAGGCTCAAATTCCGCGCCCGCCGCTGCCCAGTCGGCAGCGACGGAGCTGGTGGGACCGCCTTCTTCCGCAGGCGAGGCCGTGCGTACCGGCCCGCTTCCCGCTCGATTGTCCCTCGCGCAGGCGATGGAGGAAGCCGACGCGCGCTCGCCGCGCGTGGTTGCCGCCGAAGCCGAAGTGGAGGCCGCTCGCGGTCGCCAGCGTCAGGCGGGCTATCGCTACAATCCGACGCTCAATGTCGATGTCGAGAATTTCGCAGGCACCGGCCCCTACTCGGGCCTGAACGGTCTCGAAACGACCGTGTCGGTCAATCAGCGTCTCGATATCGGGGGCCGGCGCCGGTCGCGCATGACGCTCGCCGACGCCGAGTTTCTGGCCGCGAAGTACAAGTTGGAGATTGCACGCGCAGATCTTGCGCTCGATGTCCGCAACCAGTTCGCGACCGCTCTCGCGGCCCGCGATAGCCTCGCGCTCGCACGCGAAAATGAAGCGCGTGCCCGCGAACTCGTCCGCGTGGCACAGGCCATGGTCGATACCGGCAACGAGCCGCCGCTCCGTGCGTTCCGCGCCAATGCGGCTCTCGTTCAGGCCACCGCCGAGCTACGCACGGCCGAGGCCGAAGAAAGGACCGCCCGGCGTTCGCTCGCGGCGCTCCTTGGAAGCTCGGTCCCGCCTGCCGAGTTGATGGAAGGCGATATGTGGGTGGCACCGGAGACGGTGGACTCGCTCGCGACGCTCGACGTTCGCTTGGCAGAAACCGAGAAGCTGATTGCTGAAGCGCGGCTCCAGGGGCAGCGCGCCGATGGCCGGCTCGATCCGTCGGTCGGCTTCGGGGTGCGTCAGCTTCGCGACACCGGCGATCGCGCATTGATCGCCAATGTTTCCGTGCCGCTCCCCGTCTTCGACCGCAACCGCGGCAACATCTCGGCAGCCAAATCCGATGTCGCCGCCGCCATTGCGCGGCGCGAGAATGCAGTGGTCAATGCTCAGGCGGAGATCGCCAATGCGCAGGCCGAACTCGAAGCCGCAGAGGCCCGCCTCGCGGCGCTTGAGGGTAGCGGCATCGAGCAGGCGCGCGAAGGTGTCCGGCTCGCCGAACTCAGCTACCGCGCCGGCAAGTCCTCGCTCGTCGAATATATCGACGCGCAGCAGGCCTATGCGGCAACGCAGGCCGAACTGATCGCGGCGCGCCAGGCCCGGGCCGAAGCCCGCGCCATCCTATCGCGCCAGGCAGCCGCCGACGGCGATGCGGATCATCAGCCATGAGCGCGCCGAGCCTTCCAGTGGACGGAGGCGCCTTCGCCATCGTCCTTCCAAGTCAACAGGGGTGCGCCGCCGGTCGGCGCGCGAACCGCATCAACAGCGGAGATAGAATATGATCACCAAGGACAAGCGTCTCCTCGGCACTGTCGCGGGCGCCATGATACTCGCTGCCGTCACGGGCTTCGGCGTTGCACGCTGCACCGCCGACCCGGCCGCCGCGCCGGCTGCCGAAGGCGAAAAGGAAGCGGCGAGCGAAGCCCTTCCGAGCAGCCTCGCCATCACGCCCGAAGCGATCAAGGCCGCCGAGATCGGCGTCGAGACGATCGGCGCCGGCGGACTCGGTTCGGAAATCATCTCGCAAGCGACCGTTACCGCCGCGCCGAGCGGCGAGGCGATCGTCACCGCCGCGCGGCGGCGCGGTCACCCGTCTCTTCAAGCGGCTCGGCGATCCGGTCAGCGCCGGTGAGACGATCGCGATCGTGCAAAGCCGCGACGCCGCCCAGATTGCGGCCGAACGGATTGCCGCCGATGCGCGCTCGACGCTCGCGCAGAAAAATCTCCACCGCGAGAAGACCCTGTTCGACCAGAAGGTGTCGGCGCGCGTCGACTATGAGCAGGCGCAAGCCGAAGCCGCGGCCGCCGCGGCCGAAGCGCAGCGCGCGCGTGCCGCAGCGAGCGCCGCGCAGGTCACGCGCGATGGCAGCAGCGTCATCGTGGCAAGCCCGATCTCGGGACGGATCACGGCCGAGAACGCCAGCCTTGGCGCCTTCGTTCAGCCCGAAACCGAATTGTTCCGCGTTGCCGATCCCAGCAAGGTGCAGATCGAGGCCGCCGTCGGTCCGGCCGATGCCCAGCGGCTCTCGCCCGGAGACCGTGCGATCATCGAACTTCCCGACGGACGGACGATCGATGCCCGCGTGCGCGCCGTCACGCCCGGCCTGTCGGGCGACACGCGCTCGGCAACCGCCGTGCTCGACGTACCCGGGGCGCTCCAGCCGGGCTTGGCGGTCCGGGTGCGGCTGCTTCCGAGCCGCGGCGCCGAAACCGGTGGGCCGGCCCGTATCGTGATCGCGGACGAAGCCCTCCAGACGCTCGAAGGCCGCGACGTGGTGTTTGTCCGCACGAAGGACGGCTTCCGCGCGCAGCAGGTGACCGTCGGCCAGCGCAGCGCGGGCCGTGTCGAAATCCTCGCCGGGCTGAAGCCGGGCCAGATCGTCGCGACCAAGAACGCATTCCTGCTCAAGGCCGAACTCGGCAAGGGCGCGGGCGAGGAGGAATAAACCGTGATCGCGAAACTGATGGCGCTATCCGTCCGCGCGCGCTGGGCGGTACTCTTTCTCTTCCTCGTGATCGCGGGACTCGGCGTATGGCAGCTCACCAAGCTGCCGATCGACGCGGTTCCCGACATCACCAACAAGCAGGTGCAAATCAACACGATCGATCCGCGTCTCTCGCCGGTCGAAATCGAGAAGCTCGTAACCTATCCGATCGAAATCTCGCTCGCCGGCATTCCGGGGCTCGAGACGACACGCTCGATCTCGCGCAACGGCTTCAGCCAGGTGACGGCAATCTTCACCGATGAAACCGACCTCTATTTCGCGCGCCAGCAGGTGGGCGAACGGCTTCTCCAGGCGGGCGAGAATCTTCCCGACGGGGCCCAGCCGCAGATCGGTCCCGTCACGACGGGTCTCGGCGAGGTCGTCATGTACACCGTCGGCTACAAAAATCCCGACGGGAAGGGCGCCAAGAAGGTCGCGGGCCAACCAGGTTGCAACCCGACGGCAGCTATCTGACCCCCGAGGGCGATATCCTCACCGACGAGATCGCCAAATCGGGCTATCTTCGCACGGTCCAGGACTGGATCGTCAGCCCGCAATTGAAGTCGGTCGGCGGCGTCGCCGGCGTCGACTCGATCGGCGGCTATGCCAAGACCTTCGTGGTCGAACCCGATCCGACCCGCCTCACCAGCTACGGCATTTCCTATAGCGAACTGGGCGAAGCCCTTGAACGCGCCAACCTCGCGGTCGGTGCCAACTACTATAACCGGGCAGGCGAGGCCTATCTCGTGCGCGTCGATGCACGCGTCCGCTCGGTCGACGAAATCCGCAACGCCGTCGTCGCGACGCGCGGCGGCGTGCCCGTGACGGTTGGACAGCTCGCCAATGTGAAGATCGGCGGCGACCTCAGAACCGGTGCGGGCAGCATGAACGGCAAGGAGGCGGTCATCGGGACCGTGCTCATGCTGATCGGGCAGAATAGCCGCACTGTTGCGGAGGATGTTTCGGCGAAGATCGCGCAGGTGTCGAAGACCCTGCCGCCCGGCGTCGAAGTGAAGGTGGTACTCGACCGCGCCAAGCTCGTGAACGCAACCGTCGGCACGGTTGAAAAGAACCTCACCGAAGGCGCGCTGCTCGTAGCGGCCGCGCTCTTCTTCCTGCTCGGCAACTGGCGCGCGCGATCATCGCGGTGCTCGTCATTCCCTTCTCCTTCCTGATGATGGCGATGGGCATGAACGCCTTCCGGGTCCCCGGTAACCTGATGAGCCTCGGCGCGCTCGACTTCGGTCTGATCGTCGACGGGGCGGTGATCATCATCGAAAACTGCCTCGCCAGACTGGCGCACCGGCAGGAGCATGAAGGGAGATTGCTCAACCTTCGCGAACGTCTCGAGGAGACGATGCGCGCGAGCCAGGAGATGATCAAACCGACCGTCTTCGGCCAGGCGATCATCCTACTGGCCTTCGCGCCGTTGCTGATGTTTACGGGCGTCGAGGGGAAGACCTTCTCGCCGATGGCCATCACCATCATGCTCGCGCTCGTTGCGGCCTTCATTCTCGCGATCACCCTGGTTCCGGCGCTTGTCGCGCTGATGATTCGCGGCAAGGTTGCCGAGAAGGAAGTCTGGGCGATCCGCAAGTCGAAGGAGCGCTACCTGCCCTTGCTCGACAAGGCGCTCGCCAAGCCGTGGGCTTTCATCGCCGGCGGCTTTGCCTTCTTCGTCCTTGCGATCCCGGCGTTCGGACTGCTCGGCTCGGAATTCATTCCGCAGCTCGACGAGAAGAATATGGCGCTTGCCTCGACGCGCGTGCCTTCGGTGAGCCTCGAACAGTCTCTGGTCATGCAGCGCAACGTCGAGACGGCGATCTCGAGCCTGCCCGAAGTCGAGCTGATGTTTTCGAAGACGGGTACGGCCGAGGTGGCGACCGACCCGATGCCGCCGAACATCTCCGACGGTTTCGTGATCCTGAAACCCCAGGATCAGTGGCCGGCAGGTGTCGATTCGAAGGCCGATGTCGTCGAGCGTATCGAGAAAGCCGCTGGCGGCCAGCTCGGCCAGCTTTATGAAGTCAGCCAGCCGATCCAGCTTCGTTTCAACGAACTGATCGCGGGCGTTCGCGGCGACGTGGCCATCAAGCTCTACGGGGACGACCTCGACAAGATGTCGCTCGCGGCGAACGAGATGGTGCGCGTGCTCCAGGGCATACCGGGTGCGGGCAGCGTCAAGGCCGACCAAGTGGGCGGCGCTCCGACGCTCGACGTGAAGCTCGATCGCAATGCGATCGCGCGCTACGGTCTCTCGGTACAGGAGGTTGCCGATACGGTGTCGGCGGCGCTCGGCGGGCGGGAATCCGGCCTGCTCTATGAGGGCGACAGGCGCTTCGACATCACGGTTCGCGTCCCCGACGCGACCCGGGTCAATCTCGACGACATCCGCGCGCTGCCCGTGTTGCTGCCCTCCGAGGGCGGCAATCGCGGACAGATACCGCTCGCCCAGGTGGCGCAGATCCGGCTGACCGAAGGGCTCAACCAGATCAGCCGCGAAAATGGCAAGCGGCGCGTCGTCGTGCAGGTGAACCTCGAAGGCCGCGATGCGGGATCCTTCGTGGCCGAAGCGCAGGCGAAGATCGCCAATGTGAAGCTTCCGGCGGGCTATTACCTCGAATGGGGCGGGCAGTTCGAAAGTCTGCAGGCCGCATCGCAGCGGCTCTCGATCGTGGTGCCGCTCTGCTTCGCGGGCATCTTCATCCTGCTTTACATGGCGCTCGGCACGTTCGGGCGCGCGACCGCCGTGTTCCTCGCCGTGCCGCTTGGGCTCGCGGGCGGGGTGTTCACTCTCGCGCTTACGGGCATCAACTTCTCGGTGTCGGCGGCGGTGGGCTTCATCTGCCTTGCCGGCGTCGCGGTGCTCAACGGTCTCGTCGTCATGACGGCGATCCGCGAACGGCTCGAGAATGATGTCCCGCTCACGGAGGCAATCCGCGAGGGCATGACCGAGAAGATGCGTGCGGTGATCATGACCGGCTTCGTGCCCGCGATCGGCTTCGTGCCGATGGCGATCGCGACCGGCACGGGTGCCGAGGTGCAGAAGCCTCTCGCGACGACCGTCATCGGCGGTCTCATCGCGGCGACCATCCTGACGCTGCTCGTTCTCCCCGCGATCGCAAAAGTCGTCCTCGGGGCGAACTGGCAGCCGAAGTTCCTCAAGCGAAAAGCGGAGTCGGCGGTCCAGCCGGTCACGGAATAGGGAGAGACTGTCATGACAAAAGCATCCAAGCTCTTGCGCATCTACACCGATGAATCCGCCTTCTTCGGTGATCAGCGGGTCTTCGAGTTCATTTCCGAACTCGCTCGCCAGCAAAAGCTGGCAGGCGTTACGGTGCTCGAAGCGGTTCTCGGTTTCGGTCGCTCGGCGCATCTCCACCGCAAGCATGCGCTGGAGAATGACCGGGCGGTCGTGATCGAGATCATCGACGAGGAGCAGCGGCTCCGCGACTTTGCGGCGCAGCTGACCGAAATACCGGACATCGGGCTCATCACGCTCGAAGCGGTCGAAATCCTCGGCGGGAAATCCGCCGCGGAGCCCCCCGATGTTCAGAGCTGACCGGCATCTTGCCGGTCTACACCGCGGCGCAGGTCCCCGGCCTGCGTCGCGGACCAGCTCGTGCGAGCGAGGAGGTCTCCGATGTTCTCGGTAGGCACCTCGCTCCGCTTGCCGGTCCCGATCGGGCGGGTCTGGCGACTGCTCGTCGATATCGAGCGGTACGACGACTGGCATCCGACGCTCCGTTTCACCGATCGTCCGGGAGATGATGAGCGCGTAGGCTATGTCTATTCTCCGCGCGGGAAGCGGGGTCCGGAATTTGCATCCGAGGGGCGGATAACCGGCCTCGACTGGCTGACGGGCTTCTCCTGGCGGACAGGCACGCGCGGGCTGCTCGTCATCGAGGAGAGCTACCGGCTCGAAAAGCTCGGCCAAGGGGTGGAGGTTACCCATCGCCTGGAATGCGCGGGTCTCTTCTCATGGCTCGGCTATCCCATTCTGCGGCGGGTTTGCAGCGTTTTTCTCAAGCGCTCGAACATGGCGCTCGAACAGCAACTCCGTCGCACGACAGTTCAGTCCCGCTACGCGCGGCCAAGCGGGCGCCGCGCATGATCTTGAATTCGAAACCTGGCCGTCGGAGGCCCCTCTCAATCGCCCCCCTCACCACGGGCAGGGATTTCCGGCTGTCAGGGAGGTGCGGGAGCCGGGTCGCATCCCGCAATGGCTCCCGCACCTCATCCTGCCGCGCGTTTAACATGCGCCCGGATCGCATTGCCGACCGCCAACAGAAAAGGATGGCATCATGAGTGACCAGTTGCGGCTCGATATTCCGCTTCTCCTCCCCGAAGTCGCCGATACCGCCGACCGCTGCGTCGCGCGCCTGACGAGCGAACTCGAAGGACGCGAAGGCGTCGACAAGGTCCATGTTGTCCGCTCAAGCGACGGTTCGCCGCCACAGCTCTGCATCCATTACCGTCCGGATATTCTCCCGCTCGAACGCGTGCGGCAGCTCGCGCGCAGCGCCGGTGCCGAGCTCACCGGCCAGTATCAGCATCTCTTCTGGGATGACCTCGAAGGCGTCGGCCACGCCCGTCGCGCGCGGACGATCGGACTGAAGCTTCGCGAAATGCCGGGCGTGATCGAGGCCGAAGTCGGCGCCGCCGGTACGCTGCGCGCCGAGTTCCAGCGCTCGGAGACCTCCATCGAAATGATCAGAAAGACACTCTCGGATATGGGCGTCACTCAGAAATCGACTGCCGTCGCCGCGGCTGCCCCGGCACAAGCCGCCCACCAACATGGCGATGATGGCCATGACCATGGTCCGGATCACGCGCATGGGCCAGATCACAAACATGGCCATACGGGCGAGGATAGCCACGACCATGGCCATGATCATGGCGGCATCTTCGGCGAGCGGACCGAGCTGATCTTCGCGCTGCTGTGCGGTCTCGTCCTCGGCATCGGCTTTGCGATCGAGAAGCTCGCCGCGGCGCCGGAGTGGGTGCCGCTCGCATTCTATATTGCCGCTTATGGCTTCGGTGGCTGGTTCACTGTCCGCGAGGCCATCGAGAATCTGAAGCTCAAGCGCTTCGAGATCGACACGCTGATGCTCGTCGCCGCGGCCGGCGCTGCCGCGCTTGGTGCGTGGGCCGAAGGCGCGCTGCTCCTCTTCCTCTTCAGCCTCGGCCATGCGCTCGAACATTATGCCATGGGCCGCGCCAAGCGCGCAATCGAGGCGCTTGCGGAGCTGGCGCCGCAGACCGCGACGGTGAAGGATGCCGACGGGACGGCTCGCGAAGTCCCGGTCGAGCAGCTGGCGATTGGCGACACCGTCATCGTCAAGCCCAACGAGCGTCTTGCCGCCGACGGCTTCGTCGTCGTTGGCCGCACGGCGATAGATCAGGCTCCGGTGACCGGCGAGAGCGTCCCCGTCGACAAGGAACCGGTGGCCGATCGTGCGCAGGCCGCGGCAAAGCCCGATGCACTCGACGCAAAATATCGCGTCTTCGCGGGCACCATCAACGGCTATGGCGCGATCGAGATCGCGGTAACCCGTCTTGCGGCCGATACCACGCTCGCTAAGGTCGTGAAGATGGTGAGCGAGGCGGAAACGCAGAAATCGCCGACCCAGCGCTTCACCGACAAGTTCGAGCGCATCTTCGTGCCGAGCGTGCTCGCGCTTGTGTTCGTCCTGCTCTTCGCCTGGGTCGTTGTCGACGAGCCGTTCCGCGACAGCTTCTATCGCGCCATGGCGGTCCTTGTCGCGGCAAGCCCGTGCGCGCTCGCGATCGCGACGCCGAGTGCCGTCCTGTCGGGCGTTGCGCGTGCGGCGCGCGGCGGCGTGCTGGTCAAAGGCGGTGGCCCGCTCGAAAATCTCGGCTCGCTGACCGCGCTGGCGTTCGACAAGACGGGAACGCTCACCGAAGGAAAGCCGCGCATCACCGACGTCCTGCCGGCCAGCGGCGTGCCGAAGGAGGAACTGCTGCGGATCGCGGTGGCGGTCGAGCGGCTGAGCGATCATCCGCTTGCCGCTGCCATCGCGCGCGATGGCGAGGCCATGCTGACGTCGACGCGCGTACCGGTGGCGGACGACCTTAACAGCCTGACGGGTCGCGGCGTCACGGCAAAGGTCGAGGGCGAAACCGTCCTGATCGGCAAGGCCGAAATGTTCGGTGCCGACGGCATCGCGCCGATCGGCGGCGAAGTGGCGGCTGCGATCGCCGGCCTCCGCGAGCAGGGCCGCACGACGATGGTCGTTCGTATGGGCGACCGCGATCTTGGCGCGATCGGTCTGATGGACACGCCGCGCGAAGCGGCGCGCACCGCGATCGCCAAACTGCGCGAGCTCGGCATCGGCCGGATGATCATGATTTCGGGCGATCACCAGAAGGTCGCGGAATCGATTGCCGCCGAGGTCGGGATCGACGAGGCCTGGGGCGACCTGATGCCCGATCAGAAGGTCGACGCCATTCGCGACCTCAAGGCGCAGCAGCCGGTCGCCATGGTCGGTGACGGCGTCAATGACGCACCGGCGATGGCGAGCGCCACCGTCGGGATCGCGATGGGCGCCGCGGGGTCCGATGTTGCCCTCGAAACCGCCGACGTCGCGCTGATGGCCGATGACCTCGCTCATCTGCCGTTCGCGATCGGACTTAGCCGCCAGACGCGCCGCATCATCCGCCAGAATCTGGTGGTCAGCCTCGGCGTCGTCGTGGTCCTCGTGCCGGCGACGATCTTCGGACTCGGAATCGGTGCGGCGGTCGCGGCGCACGAAGGCTCGACCCTCGTCGTCGTCGCCAACGCGCTTCGCCTGCTCGCCTATCGCGATCGCAGCATGGGCTGAGGGCGCACAGTCGCGGTGGGATCGAACCGGAAGGGGGAGAGAGGATGAACTTCAAGAATATCTCGGCCTGGTCCATCCGGAACCCGATCCCGCCGCTCGTCATGTTCTTCGGTCTGACGGTGGCGGGCATCGTCTCCTTCCTCATGATGGGGGTCCAGAGCGATCCCGACATCGATTTTCCGGGCGCCATCGTCATCATCGCCCAGCCGGGCGCCGCGCCCACCGAACTCGAAACGCAGGTCACGCAGCGTGTCGAGGCGGCGGTGCGGACGATCGAGGGGATCGACGAGCTCAATTCGACGGTTACCGAAGGCCAGTCGCAGACCTTCGTCCAGTTCGCGATCGGCACGCCGATCGACCGGGCGGTGACTGACATTCGCGACAAGATCACCCAGATCCGCAGCAACCTGCCGAACGGCATCCTCGAACCGCAGGTTATCCGCCTCTCTACCTCGGGCAACACGCTTGCCTATTGGTCGGCTTCGGCCACCGATATGACGCTCGAGGAATTGAGCTGGTATGTCGACAATGTCGTCGCGAAGCGGCTGATCGCGGTCCCCGGCATGGGCGACGCCTATCGCCGGGGCGGCGTCAGCCGCGAAATCCGCGTCATCCTCAACCCCGAACGCATGCGCGCCTACGGCCTTACCGCCGCCGCGGTGAACAC
This sequence comes from Sphingopyxis sp., assembly GCA_015657575.1. Classification (GTDB taxonomy): domain Bacteria; phylum Pseudomonadota; class Alphaproteobacteria; order Sphingomonadales; family Sphingomonadaceae; genus Sphingopyxis. The sequence continues at coordinate 742 of JACDQN010000425.1, read as the reverse complement.
CCAGCTCGTCCAGCTCAATGTCAATGCGGCCGGCGGCCGGATGGAGGTCGCGGGCTCCGAGCAGGCGGTGCGTATCCTCGGGAACGCGAGCAGCGCCAACGCGCTCGGCGAGACGCTAATCTCGGTCGGGACGAACCGGACCGTGCGCCTCGCCGATATCGCCGAGGTCAAGGATCTCTACGCCGAGCAGCGCTCGGTCTCGAAGCAGGACGGGCGGCAGGTGCTGACCTTCGGCTTCGAGCGCGCCAAGGGCGCCTCGGATGTGACCGTCTATGACGCTGCGGTCGAGGAGCTGCGAAAACTCGAGAAGGAAAACCCCAAGGTCAAATTCACCGAGCTGTTCAGCGATATCGAATATACCAAAGGCCAATATCATTCGGCGATCAATGCGATGGTCGAGGGCGCGATCCTCGCGGTCGTCGTCGTCTTCCTTTTCTTGCGCGACTGGCGGGCGACGTTGATCTCGGCGCTCGCCATCCCGCTGTCGGCGGTCCCGACCTTCCTGTTCATGGACCTCATGGGCTTCTCGCTCAACATGATGACCTTGCTCGCGCTCAGCCTCGTTGCCGGCGTGCTGGTCGACGATGCGATCGTCGAGATCCGAGAATATCGTGCGGCCACATGCGGATGGGCAAATCGGCCTATCAGGCCTCGATCGATGCGGCCGACGAGATCGGCCTCGCGGTGCTCGCGACAACCATGACGATCGTCGCGGTGTTCCTGCCGGTCGGGCTGATGCCGG
>JACDQN010000424.1 GCA_015657575.1 Sphingopyxis sp. | reverse complement strand
CGAATTCGTCGGCGATGAAGTGGCTGAAGCGCGCCGAATCGAGCACGCCGGCCATGCCGACGACCTTGCCCGCCGGCAGGCCCGAGAATTCACGGAGAGCCCAGACCATCGCGTCGAGCGGGTTGGTGGATGCAGATGACGAACGCGTCGGGCGCGTTCGCCTTGATGCCTTCGCCCACGGCCTTCATGACCTTGAGGTTGATGCCGAGCAGATCGTCGCGGCTCATGCCCGGCTTGCGGGCGACACCGGCGGTGACGATGATGACGTCGGCGCCTGCGATGTCCGCATAGTCGTTCGAGCCGGTGATCTTCGCGTCGAAGCCCGCGATCGGGCCCACCTGCGACAGATCGAGCGCCTTGCCCTGCGGCACGCCTTCGACCACGTCGAACAGGACGACGTCGCCCAGTTCCTTCTGCGCGGCGAGCAGCGCCAGCGTTCCGCCGATATTCCCGGCTCCGATCAAAGCGATCTTCTTGCGTCCCATGGCGCGCGGCACTCCCTTCTGGCAAGCCCGGCAATTGGTTCACAGACCGACGGGGAGCACGGGCTAAAGCTCCGATCCGGTCCCAAGACTGGCGACGCCCCTACGCCGATTCCGTTAAGGAAACAACCGACAAAAGGACGAAAAACCGCCTTTTTTTGCAAATAGTTCGCAAGAGCAATAAGGCGTGTCGAAACGCGGCCTGCAGATAGGCCCGCGTGTCATCTGCCACAAGTGTGTCACATTTTCTTTGCGGGTGTGCGACGACACGGTAAGCCGGGCGGTGCACAAAAAGAGCGGAGTCTTTTCGGGAGACAGTTATGATGAGGAAGACCGCCGCCGGACTTGCGCTCCCGCTTTCACTCGCTTTCACCGCACCGGTGCAGGCCAGCGAGAAGGGCTGGGACGATGCCGGAACCGTCGCGAAAAATGCGCTGATCGTCGCCGCCTTCGGCGTTCCGGCCGTGCAGGGCGACTGGGAAGGCGTGCTCGAAGCCGGGGGCAGTATCGGCGGAACGATGCTGATCACGGCAGGGCTGAAAGAGGCCTTCCCCTCGCGCCGCCCCGACGGCAGCGACAACAAGAGCTTTCCGTCGGGGCATACGTCGAGCAGTTTCGCCGCCGCAGCGACGCTGCACAATCGATACGGATGGGAGGCGGGGCTTCCCGCCTATGTCGTCGCCTCCTTCGTCGGGCTCAGCCGCGTCGAGGCGCGCAAGCACCGCGTCGGCGACGTGCTGGTCGGCGCCGCGATCGGGACGGCGACCGGACACCTCATCACCACCAGGGCGAACGACCGTGTGCAGATCATCCCGTGGGGTGATACCAAGGGGGGCGGGGTCGAGGTTTCGATGCGCTTCTAGGGGCGGCGGCAATCTCTTCTTTACCCTCTCTTATCCCCGCCCTGCTATGGCGCCCTCGTGACGCGGGCGATCATCAGCTTCGACACCGAACTCTCCGCCGGGCTCTATCAGCGGGGCATGGACGCGCGCGCCAATTTCGAAAGCTCGATCCTCGGGCGTTGCCGCGAGGGTGATTTCGGCATCCATTTCCAGATGGACATGCTCGAACATCACGGGCTGACCGGCGTCTATTTCATCGATCCGATGCCGGCGCTCGTCTATGGTCCAGCGGTCGTCGATGCGATCGTCCGGCCGGTCGTCGAGCGCGGGCACGAGGTGCAGTTGCACCTCCACACCGAATGGCTGGCATTCGCCAAATTCAATCCGGTCGGCCGCCTGACCGGCCGCAATATCGGCGACTTTCCGTTGTCGGCGCAAAAGAAGCTGATCGCCCTCGCGCGCGACATATTGGTCAGCGCGGGGGCACCCCGACCGACGGCGTTTCGCGCCGGCAATTTCGGCGCCAACGACGACACGCTGCGCGCGTTGGCGGCGCTCGGCTTCCGTTTCGACAGCAGCTTCAACGGCGCCTATCAGGGGCATGGCTGCGACATATCGCTCGACGCCGGCAATCTCGGCATGCGGGTGCACGAGGGTATCTGCGAGGTGCCGGTCAGCGGCTTGATGGACCGCGCGAGCAGCTTTCGCCCGGCACAGCTTTGCGCGATGTCCGAAGAGGAGATGCGCGACGCGCTCGACCATTCGGCCGCGAGCGGCGCGATCCAGTTTTCGGCGTTCAGCCACAGTTTCGAGCTCTTGAGCCGCGACCGCGAAGTGCCCAACCGCCTCGCCATCGCGCGCATGGAGGCATTATGCCGCGCCGTCGCCGAAGACCCGCGCGTCTCGAGCGGCGGCTTCGCCACGCTGCCCGCGCCGCCCGCGCGCCCGCGGCGCATCCAGGTCGCGGCACCAAACCGCTGCGCACGCT
>JACDQN010000423.1 GCA_015657575.1 Sphingopyxis sp. | reverse complement strand
GGCATCAGCAGCGTCCGCCTGCCCCACCCCAACCCCTCCCGCAAGCGGGAGGGGAGTTTTGTTGAACTCGCCTCTCCACCCTTCTAAGGCCGCAATCGATGACCAAGGCATCCGCCCTGCTGCCCGAAGGCCTCCGCGATCGCCTGCCCTTGCAGGCCGAGGCCGCTTCGCGCGTGACGCGCGCGCTCGTCGATGCGATGCGGTCGCACGGCTATGGCCGCGTGTCGCCGCCGCTCGCCGAGTTTCGCGAAACGCTGGGCGGCGACGACGACCGCAGCGCACGCGACCTGCTGCGCTTCACCGATCCCGTGTCGCAGCGCACGCTGGCACTGCGCCCCGACATCACGCGGCAGGTCGGCCGCATCGCAACCTCGCTGCTCGCAAAAGCGCCGCGCCCCTTGCGCCTCTGCTACGCCGGGCAGATCGTCAAACTTCGCGCCAGCCAGCTCCGCCCGGCACGCGAGATGCTGCAGGTCGGCGCCGAACTGATCGGCAGCGACAGCGTCGCCGCGGCGCGCGAGATCGTCAGCGTCGCGATCGACGCGCTCGAAGCGGCGGGCATCGGTCAAGTGACGATCGATTTCACGCTGCCCGACGCGGTCGGCCTGCTCGCAGGGGGGCCGCTGCCGGTCGAGGCCAGCATCGACAGCTTGCGCGACGAACTCGACGCCAAGGACGCCGGCGCGCTCGTGCGCATCGGCGCCAAGGCCTATCTGCCGCTACTCCGCGCGACCGGCCCGTTCGATCACGCGATCGCCGACCTGCGCGCGTTCGATACGTCGGGCGTGCTCACGAGCCGCATCGACGCGCTCGAAGAGATCGCCGCGCCGATCCGGGGCCGCGCGAACCTGACGCTCGACCCGACCGAGCGCCACGGCTTTGCCTATCAAAGCTGGTTCGGTTTCCAGATCTTCGTGCCGGGACAAGGCGACGCGATCGGGCGCGGTGGCGGCTATGCGATCCCGGTCGGCGACGCACAGGAAGAGCCCGCGGTCGGCTCTCGCTCTATCCCGACCCGCTGATCGACGACGGTTTGGGCGCCGAAGACGAGGCCGACCGCCGCATCTTCCTGCCCCTCGGCCACGATCCGGCGCTCGCCGCAAGCCTGCGCGCCGACGATTGGCAGACGGTGGCGGCGCTGTCCGAAAGCGACGATGCCGCACGGCTGGGCTGCGGGTTCGTCCTCGGTCCCGACGGGCCGGTCGAGGTCTAGGCTCTGTCCTGTTCCGTTCGGGTCGAGCGAAGTCGAGAAACCCCTCGATCGAGGGTTTAGCCCGATGGGCATCTCGACTTCGCTCGATGCGAACGAATTGAGGAGGCTTGGCTAGAAGTCCGAAATCCCAAAGCGCGGAATCCCCTGGTTCACACCGGGAGGATCGAGCACGGTGACGTCCAGTTCGACAGGCTCGCCGATCCAGTGCGCGAGGCTGGTATGATCGGCGAGGTCGTCGTCGGTCAGGGGATGCACCAGCGCGCGCAGCCCCGTCGCCTCGATCGCCGCCACAACCGCGGCGCGGTGGCTGGCAAGGAAGTGCACCTCATATTGCGCGATCGGATGCGGACCGGCCGGGCCGTCGGTCGGCGTGCCGACGAACAGGATCGCCAAGTCTTCGCCGAACGCGTCGCGGAGCGCCACCGCGGCGGGGCGCTCCGCGGGGTCGTAATAGATATGCGCATGATAAGGCGGGTCGGGGTTCGTCATACAGGCTTCGCTTTCCAACTTGCGGCCCCCCGGATCTGATCCGCGGTCTGCCTCTCTTGAAGAAAAAGGCCGGTCCCAGGTCAAGGCCGGCGTTTTCCCCAGCCCGGCGGTCATTTTGAACGCTTCGGCTAGCGTTGCGCCCGTCGGCGGAACAATCGCCGCGAACGACTGTTGTCGAAATATCGCAACCAGAATCGAGGGTCGGTCGCCCTCGTCGCCGGGAGAGAGAGAATGAAACAGCTTCTGAAAATTTTCGCGATCAGCGGCTCGATACTGATCCTGTCTGCTTGCAACACCGTCAAAGGCGCCGGACAAGACGTCGAATCCGTTGGCGACTGCGCCGATGGAGTGAAGGGCAACTGCTAGGGTCAGGACCCATTAATTCCGCGTTCGAGGCGTCGAAATGGCCGAAGATATCGGGCTTGGGCGGCGCAGCGGGTAGCATCGCTACCCCGCAAGGCCG
>JACDQN010000422.1 GCA_015657575.1 Sphingopyxis sp. | reverse complement strand
TCGGCGTGGAGCTCGATTCCGGGTTGCCGGGCGCGGCATAGAGCTTGGCGCAACTCGGCGATTGTGCCAGTTGCCAGGCTAACGCATGTTCGCGGCCACCAGAGCCCACCAGCAGGATATTCATGTCAGTCCCTTTTCCCGATCCGGCGTCCGACGATGGCACCGAAGCGCGGCTGTTAGCCGAGGCGGCGCCCGGCGACAATGTCGGTCGGTCGCCGTCCGGCGACGGGGCGCCCGCATTGTCGGTCAGCCAATTGTCGGCGGCGATCAAGCGTATGGTCGAGGACGGTTTTGCACGCGTGCGCGTACGTGGCGAGCTTTCGGGCGCGAAACGCGCCGCGTCGGGGCATTTCTATGCCGCGCTGAAGGACGATAATGCGCTGATCGACATGGTGATGTGGAAGGGGCAGGCAGCGCGCCTCGCCTTCCGGCCCGAAGACGGCATCGAGGTGATCGCTTGCGGCAAGCTCACCACCTATCCGGGGCGCTCCAAATATCAGCTCGTCGTCGATACGCTCGAGGTCGCGGGCGAGGGCGCGCTGATGCTGCTCTTCGAGAAATTGAAGTCGCGGCTGGGCGGCGAAGGGCTGTTTGACCGCGAGCGGAAACAGACGCTGCCCCGCCTGCCACGAGTGATCGGCGTTGTCACCTCCCCGACCGGCGCGGTGATTCGCGACATCCTCCACCGCCTCGCCGACCGCTTTCCGATGCATGTCGTCGTCTGGCCGGTGCTCGTGCAGGGCGATGGCGCGGCGGCGCAGATCGCGAACGCGGTGCGCGGCTTCGACACACTCGCCCCCGGTGGCCGGGTGCCGCGTCCCGACCTTGTCATCGTCGCGCGCGGCGGCGGATCGATCGAGGATTTGTGGGCATTCAACGAAGAGGTTGTCGTGCGCGCGATCGCCGACTGCCGCATCCCGACGATCAGCGCGGTGGGGCATGAAACCGACACGACGCTGGCCGACTATGCGGCCGACATGCGCGCGCCGACCCCGACCGCGGCCGCCGAAATGGCGGTACCGGTGCGTGCCGAACTGCAGGAGCTGCTCATCCACCGCGCCGGCCGGATGATCGGCGCCGCGAACCGCCATCAGGCGCTGGCGGGCGAGCGGCTCGTCGCGCTCGCCCGGCATCTGCCCAAGCGCGACGCGCTCTATGCGCCGCAGCGCCAGCGGCTCGACGATGCCGAGGGGCGCCTCGATCGCAGCCAGCGCCATCGGCTGGCGGTGATCTCGGAACGGCTCGCGACGCGCGGTGCGGCGTTGCGCCCCGCCTTGCTCACGCGACGCTGGGATAGGGAGCGGGCGCTGATCGAGGGATTGGGGCGGCTGCTGACCTCGCTCGACCCGCGCGCCTTGCTTGCGCGCGGTTATGCGATGGTGCGCGACGCCGATGGGGCGATCGTCACCGCCGCCGCGACGGCGCGGCGTGCCGGCCGCCTACGGTTGCAATTCGCCGATGGCGAGGTGCCGGCGATCGTATCGGACAGCGCCCCGCAGGAGCCTGCCGCGCCCAGACCCGCCCGCCGCGCGCCGCCTGCCGAGCCGAAACGGGGACAGGGCGAGCTTTTTTGACGCCGGCGGGGTGGTCGCGCCGCGTTCAGCTGATATAGTCGCCGGACCAAATTCGCCACCTAACGGATATCGAGACTCATGTTGATCGCCAGCCGCAATCGCCTCGCGCGCCTCCACTATGGCCCCAACGGTTTCCGCATATTGGCGCCCGGCGACCATGTGTTGTGTGCGGTCAGCGGCGTGCCGATCGGCCTCGATGAGCTGCGCTACTGGTCGGTCGCGCGGCAGGAACCCTATGCCACCGCCGAAATCTCGGTTCGGGCCGAACTGGACGCCGCGCGCCAAGCATGACGTCGCGGCGTTACTGGCGCCGCCACGCTGCGGCGCTGCCTTTGATCACCGTTGCCGCGAGCTGCGGCCCCGCCGTTGCCGAGCCTGCTGCCGTTACACAACCGCCGCCGCAGGTCGTGGTTCGGCCGGCCCCTGCGCCTTCTACCGCTCCGGTTGCCGTGGATTTCCGGTTGCGCGGCGCGGCGGAACAGGGGGCGGTGATGACCGGCGAGCTACCGCGCGGTGCCCGGGATTTGATCTTTGACGCGAAGGCAATTCCTGTCGCGGCGGATGGATCCTTCCTGATCGCCTTCGACCGCGATGCTGGGCCGAACGCGCGGCTTGCCGCGACGCTTGCCGATGGCCGCCTCGCCGAGCGCCTTCTGTCGGTGGCCCCCGCGACCTGGCGGATCGAATATGTGAACACGCCGTTCCGGGGCGGTGCCGCAAGCGACGCCGACCTCGATCGCCGCCGCCCGGCCGAGCTGGCGCAGATTGCCGCCGCGCGCGCGATGCACGTCGAATCGGAGGGGTGGAAGCAGCCGTTTCGCTGGCCGGTATCGGGGCGCTTGTCGGGCTTTTTCGGGTCGCAGCGTTTCTATCAGGGCAAGCCCGCAAACTATCACACCGGCACCGACATCGCCGTCCCCGCCGGGACGCCCTTCGTCGCCCCCGCGGACGGCGTCGTGACGCTGGCCGCGTCGGCGCCCTTCACGCTCGAGGGCAATCTGCTGATCGTCGATCATGGCATGGGATTGTCGAGCGCGTTCCTCCATTGCCAGCGGATCGATGTGAAGCTCGGCGACCGGGTAACGCAGGGGCAGCGGCTCGGCACCGTCGGCGCGACCGGACGTGCGCGGGGAGCGCATATGCATTGGGGATTGAAGTGGCGCGACGCCCGGATCGACCCCGGCAAGCTGGCGGGCCCGGTGGGCGGCTGACGCTGCCCAAATCGGACTGAATTCGTAACCGATGAAACAAAATGTCGCGGTTTGCACCTTTGCGGCCATTTGCGTTTCAACGCTCCTTCGACTTGTTGCAAATACGTCACAATGCCCTTTGAAACGACGGAAAGCGCAGGGAATTCCCTTTACTCGCGATGAACGAACAGCCATCCCGCACGCTATCGGGGTGTCTATGCGTCGCGCATCTGCGTCGTCGCGTCGGGGGCCCGGGTATTTTTTATCACTCAGTAGCAAGGGACTGCACTGTGAAGAAAACCCAATTTTCCATGCTGAAACTCAGCGCCGCACCGCTGGTGCTGAGCGTCGCGATGGTTTCGGCTCCCGCCCATGCGCAGGACGCTGCCGACGACGAAGGCGAAGCCACGATCGTCGTCACCGGTTCGCGTATCGCGCGTCCGAACCTCGATTCGAACAGCCCGGTTGCGGTGGTCAGCGGTGACGCGACCGTCGAAAACGCCGACGTCACGCTCGATACCTTCCTGAACACGCTGCCGCAGGTCAATCCGGCCGCACGACCACGTCGAACAACCCCGGCAACGGCGGCCAGTCGAACATCGACCTTCGCGGCCTCGGTTCGAACCGTAACCTCGTTCTGATCAACGGCCGCCGCCCGATGGTGTCGGCGTCGAACCAGACGGTCGATCTTAACACCATCCCGCAGGGTTTGATCGAGCGCATCGAAATCGTGACCGGCGGTGCCGGCGCGGCTTATGGTGCCGACGCCATCGCGGGCGTGGTCAACCTGATCCTGAAGGATAACTTCGAAGGCATCGACCTGCGGGCGAGCTATTCGAACTCGATCCCCGAAACCGACGCGCGCGAATATCAGTTCAGCGGCATCATCGGCGGCAACTTCGCCGACGGTAAGGGCAACATCGCGTTCTCGGCAGAATATTCGAAGCGCCAGGGCCTGATCAAGGCGCAGCGCGATTTCGCTTCGCAGGCGACCTCGACCACCGGTTCGTTCCCGACCGGGTCGTTCACCAACAGCGGAACCAATCCGATCACCCAGGCGTCGGTGAACGCGCTGTTCGCCAGCTATGGCGTCTCGGCGGCGCAGACCCCGACCGTCAGCCAGCTTGCGTTCAACTCGGACGGATCGCTGTTCGGCCGCGGCGCCTTCAACAGCCCGCTCGACGTGTCGAACTTCCGTTATGACCTGTCGTCGCCGGCCAACCCGAACCTGAACTTCTTCCCGGACTTCTACAGCTACAACTTCGACATCGTGAACATTCTCGTTCTCCCGCTTGAGCGTAAATCTGCGTTCCTGACGGCGAATTACGAGATTTCGCCGGCGTTCGATTTCTTCGTCCAGGGTGGCTATACCGACTATAGCTCGGCTACCGCGCTTGCGCCGACCCCGGTCAGCACGGGTATTGTGAACCCGGCGAACACCAGCGCATCGGTTCTAAACGCCCGTTCGTCGCTCGTTTCGCCGACCGGCCGCATCACCGGCTTCATCGTTCCCGTCACCAACCCGTTCGTTTCGGCCGATCTTCGTTCGCTGCTCAACACGCGTACCGGTGACGATCCGAACGTCGCAGGCGTCGGTGCCGCAGAAGGTATCCGTATCGGTTACCGCTTCCTGGGTACCGGTCTTCGCGAACAGCAGCTCGACAACCGCGTGATCCAGGGCCTCGCCGGCCTGCGCGGCGAGTTCGCTCCCGGCTGGCGCTACGAAGCCTATTACAGCTGGGGCGAAACGACGATCGACCAGCGCGCGACGGGCAACGTGAACGTCCAGCGCGTTCAGGAACTGCTCGAAGCGCCCGATGGCGGCGCCAGCCTCTGCGATGGCGGCTTCAATCCGTTCGGCATCCAGCCCTTCTCGCAGGACTGCGTCGACTATGTCGATGAAGTCGGTGTGACGAAGACGGTCTTCACCCAGAAGGTCGCACAGGCCTATGTTTCGGGTGAACTGACCGATCTGCCGGGCGGCCCGCTTGGCGTCGTGCTCGGTGTCGAACAGCGCAAGTTCAAATACACCTTCGACCCGGGTTCGCTGTTCGGTCCGATCGCCGGCTTCAACACCAGCACGCCCGATCTCGGCACCAACAAGTTCCTCGACTTCTTCGGCGAACTTCGTGCCCCGATCATGGACACGCTCGAACTGTCGCTGACCGCTCGTCATTCGAAGAGCGACTTCAACGACATCCAGAACGGTGTGAACGGCGCGCCTTCGAACGACTGGACCTATGGTGGCACCGTCACCTGGAGCCCGATCGACGAGGTCCGTCTGCGTGCCAGCTATCAGCACTCGGTTCGTGCACCGAACTTCGGTGAACTCTTCTCGGGCGGCGGCAGCTTCCCGCAGATCTTCGACCCCTGCTCGATCAACTCGAACTTCCGTCAGACCGGCGGTGCCGCTGCAAGCGCGCTCTGCGTCGCGACCGGCGTCGGTGCGGGTACGGTGAACACCTTCGTTCCCTCGCCGGGCGCGCAGGCTTTCATCACCACGACGGGCAACCCGAACCTGAAGCCGGAAAAATCGGACACCTTCACTGTCGGTGCCGTGTTCCAGGCCGCCGGTTTCACGGGCTCGATCGACTATTACAACATCAAGATCGAGGACACGATCCTCAACCCCGACGTCAACGAAATCATCGCATCCTGCTATGGTTACAATGACATCAACTCGGGTCTGAGCGCCGCAAGTCCGTTCTGCGACGCCATCGGCCGTTCGGGCGATGCCATGACCGGTATCTACCTCCCGGCCTCGCTGGGTGGCGATGCGAACGGTTACTTCCAGTTCGTGAACGCCGGCTCGGTCAAGACCTCGGGTGTCGACGTTCAGCTGGGCTATCGTCTGCTGACCGAATTCATCGGCGAAGACAGCGCGCTGAACTTCAACCTGATGGTCAACTATCTGATCGACTTCAAGAATGTCGGTCTGGGTGGTCTGAAGACCGACTATGCGGGTACGGCATCCTACTTCGGGGCCGGTCTCGGCACCAGCTTCCCGCGCTGGAAGGCGACGCTCAACACCAAGCTCAACTTCTCGCGCGAGCTGAGCTTCGACAGCCGCATCCGCTTCATCGATGCGATGGAGAACCGTGCAGCTCGTCAGTTCGTCGGCGAAGAGTTCACGGGCCCGGGCAGCGTCTGGTACTTCGACTTCGCCCTTCAGGCCGAAGTCGATGCGATGACCTTCCGCATCGGTGTGAACAACGCGTTCGACCGCAAGCCGGAAACCTACTCGCCGAACGTTCAGTCGGGTACCGATCCGTCGCTGTACGACGTCATCGGCCGCCGCGCTTATGTGTCGGCACGCCTGAAGTTCTAAGCTTAGGCAACGGACTTAAAGGAGAGGGCGGGACTGGTGTCCCGCCCTCTTTTTTAATAGACAGCGCCGATGACCGTATCCGAGAGAATGCGCGCCGCTTACGCCGCCTATGCCAAGGGCGATTTGCGACCGCGAAAGCCCAGGGCGAAGCGGCGCTCAGCGCCCAGCCGACCAATCCTACCGTCCTGCAACTGCTCGGCGTCGTTTCGTGCCAGACGGGTGCGCTGCGGCAGGGTGCCGACTATCTGCGCCGCGCGCTCGCCAATGGCGGCGACACCAGCGACAACCGCATCAACCTCGCCCGGGCGCTGCTCGACCTCGGCGAGACCGATGAGGCGGCGCGCGTCTGCGCCGAAGGCGACGTATCTGGGTCGCCCGAGCTCCAGGCGATGCAGGCACAGATATTGAAAGCGCAGGGGCGGACGACCGAGGCGAGCTGGGCCTATGAAAAGCTCGTCACCGAAAACCCGAAAGATTTCAGCGCCTGGAACAATCTGGGCAACGCGCGGCACGAAGCCGGCGATCTCGAGGGCGCGCTGCAGGCCTTTCAGCACGCCCGCCAGCTCGATCCCCAGTCTTCGTTGGTCCACACCAATATGGGCCGGGTCCTGATCTCGATGGACCGTTATGAGGAAGCCTGCCTGCTCCTCGAAAAGGCGGCTCTTCTCTCGCCCAAGGATCCGGCACTGCTGCTCGAACTCGGCCGGACGCTGACCAGCATCAACCATGTCGAGGGCGGCCTGCGCGCCTTGGGCGAGGCGGCGCGGCTTGATCCCGCCGATCCGAAGATATTTCTCGCCATCGCCGTCGCCTTTCTCGATCTCGAGAATAATGGCCAAGCCGAAAAGGCATTGCGCTTTGCGCTCAACGCCGATCCGCGCTTCGTGCCGGGTTATCTCAATCTCGGTATTCTTTCGAAAAAGCCAACCGCACCGATGAATTGCGCCAGCTGATCGGGACTGCGGAGGCGCAGGGGCTCGCCGGCGACGAGATCGACTATCTGCGTGCGCTGCTGCTCAGCCGCGAGGGCGACCGCGCCGGGGCGCTCGATCTGGTCCGCGATCTGCAATCGCCCGCGATCAGCCCTTCGATCAAGGCGCAGTTCGCGGGCCAGCTTGCCGACCGCCTCGACCGCACCGAAGAGGCGCTCCGCTTCTATGAGGATATGAACGCCGCGCAGGCGCAAAGCCCGATGGGCGTCGGGGTCGACCGCAGCGCCTATCAGCGTGCGATCGCGGCCCTCGATGCGCAGACCACCCCGGCCTGGTTCGCCGAGTGGGCGGCCCCCCCGATTCCGGCCGACCGGCCGGCTCCGGCCTTTCTCGTCGGTTTTCCGCGCTCGGGCACGACGCTACTCGACACGATATTGATGGGGCACAGCGACACGCATGTGCTCGAAGAATTGCCGATCATCGAGAATATGGCCCGCTCGCTGGGCGAGATGGACAATATCCGCACGCTCGATGCTGCAGCGGTTGCGGATCTACGCGGGCAATATTTCGCCGAGCTCGACAAGCGATCGCTGCCGCCTGCCGGAAGCCTGGTCATCGACAAAAATCCGCTTTCGATGATCCGCATGCCGCTGATTCATCGTTTGTTCCCCGATGCCAAGATCATCCTTGCGATGCGGCATCCCTGCGACGTCGTTCTCAGCTGCTACAGCCAGAATTTCAAGCCGACCGAGGCCATGGCGAGCTTTCTCGATCTCGCCAACGCCAGCCGCACCTACGACCGCATCTTTCATTATTGGGAGACGTGCCGCGCGGTGTTTCCGATCGACGTCCATATGCTGCGTTACGAGGCGATGGTGGCCGACGCCGAAGCCGCGACGCGGCCGCTGTTCGACTTCCTCGGGCTCGAATGGCAAGACGCGGTGCTCGACCATCAGAAGACGGCGGCGGAGCGCGGCTTCATCCGCACGCCGAGCTATGCGCAGGTGATGGAACCCATTTATTCGTCGGCCAGCGGGCGCTGGAAGCGCTATGAGGCGGAGATGCGCGAAGTGCTCCCGATCCTCGAGCCATGGGTCGAACATTATGGTTATAGTCTCGACTGACAGGGGCCCGCGGCGGTCCTAAAACCGGGACGCGTCTAACTGCGCGTGCGTAGCCAGCCGGTGATCGAAAGGCGGGGTTCGCGGACAAACGGCGTGACGTAGCTGACGCTGTGCGGCTGCGGCACGGTAAAAAGCCGGAGAGCGCCCATTCGGGGGGACGAAGGCCTCCTCGATATTGCCGTCCGCACTATGGAACATCAACAGCCCCCCCCCATTCGGCGCGCCATGCAGGGGCCAGCGAGAAGACATAGGCTGCCTGCCGGTTCTTTCCGGCGACATCATCGTCATGGCAGGTCAGGAAATGGCCTTCGCCATAGCCGGTGGCCTGCCCGTCGGCGAAGCTCGCGCTCGTCCCGAGGAGATAATTGAGCCGGTCGAGCGTGGAGGGTGAGGAGAGAAAGGCGATGAAGCGGGAAAGCGGGTCCGGCGATGCCGCATCGCCGCCATCGGGCGCTCGGATCGCTTCGTAGCGATATTGGAAACCTTCGCGTCCGGAATCGACGATCAGCCGGTCCAGGTCGCGGCGTTGCGTTTCGGTCAGGTCGGCATGCGCGTCGCGCGTCAATTCATAAACTCGGTCCCCGGCATTCATCACGAGCGTCCAGTCCTGCCGCGCGAGCAGGGCAGCCCGCAGCGCTGCGGC
>JACDQN010000421.1 GCA_015657575.1 Sphingopyxis sp. | reverse complement strand
TGCTGCAGGGCGACGTCAAGGATGTGCTGCTGCTCGACGTGACGCCGCTCTCGCTCGGCATCGAGACGCTGGGCGGCGTGTTCACGCGCATGATCGACCGCAACACGACCATCCCGACCAAGAAGAGCCAGGTCTATTCGACCGCCGACGACAACCAGTCGGCGGTGACGATCCGCGTGTTCCAAGGCGAGCGTGAAATGGCCGCCGACAACAAGATGCTCGGCCAGTTCGATCTCGTCGGCATCCCGCCCGCCCCGCGCGGCGTGCCGCAGATCGAGGTGACCTTCGACATCGACGCCAACGGCATCGTGTCGGTCCACGCCAAGGACAAAGGCACCGGCAAGGAGCAGCAGATCAAGATCCAGGCCTCGGGCGGGCTCAGCGACGCCGACATCGACCAGATGGTCAAGGACGCCGAGCAGTTCGCCGAAGAGGACAAGAAGCGCCGTGAGGCGGCCGAGGCGAAGAACAACGCCGAAAGCCTGATTCACACGACCGAACGCCAGCTCGAAGAGCATGGCGACAAGGTAGACGCGGGCCTCAAGAGCGAGATCGAAGCGGCGGTTGCCGAAGCCAAGACCGCGGTCGAAGGCGGCGATCCCGCCGCGATGACCGAAAAGTCGCAGGCGCTCGCGCAGGTCGCGATGAAGCTGGGCCAGGCGATTTACGAGAAGGAACAGCAGGCCGCGGCATCGCCCGCCGCCGACGCTGGCGAGAACAAGGCCGACGAAGATGTCGTCGATGCCGAATTCTCGGAAGTCGAAGACGACAAGAAGTAAAGGCTGACCTCTCATGCCGTTCGTGCTGAGCTTGTCGAAGCACCGCCCTTCTTCTTCGGAGAAGAACGGCCCATCGACAGGCTCAGGGCGAACGGAAATGAGAGGCCGGGCTAGGGGCCGATAGATTATGTCGCTCGACATCGATTATTACGAACTGCTCGAAGTCGAGCGCACTGCCGACGACGCGACGCTGAAGGCGAGCTATCGCAAGCTCGCGATGAAATATCATCCCGACAAGAATCCGGGGTGCGGCGACAGCGAGGCGCGTTTCAAGGCGATCAGCGAAGCCTATGACTGCCTGAAGGACCCGCAGAAACGCGCGGCATACGACCGGTTCGGCAAGGCAGGTGTTAACGGCGGCGCGGGCGGTTTCGGCGGCGCGGGCGGCGCCGAGTTCGGCGACATCGGTGATATCTTCGAATCGATTTTCGGTTCGGCTTTCGGTGGCGGCCGTCAGCAGCGCGGCCCCGCGCGCGGCGCGGACCTTCGCTACGACATGGAAATCCGGCTCGAAGACGCCTTCACCGGCTGCACGCGCGAAATCCAGGTCGACGTCGCAGCGCGCTGCGAGGCGTGCGACGGGTCGGGCGCCAAGCCCGGCACCCAGACCAACCGCTGCACCACCTGTGCCGGCCACGGCAAAGTGCGCGCACAGCAGGGCTTTTTCATGGTCGAGCGCACCTGCCCGGCCTGCCAGGGCGCTGGCGAGGTCATCGCCGACCCTTGCAACTCATGCCATGGTGAAGGCCGCGTCGACCGGCGCAAGACGCTGACCGTCAACATCCCCGCCGGGTCGACGAAGGCACGCGCATCCGCCTCTCGGGCGAAGGCGAGAGTGGCGCGCGCGGCGCGGCGCCGGGCGATCTCTACATTTTCCTCCACATGGCGCGGCACAAGGTCTTCGAGCGCGAGGGCACGACGCTGTTCACGCGCGCGCCGATCAGCTTCACCACCGCGGCGCTCGGCGGCGAGATCAGCATCCCGGGCCTCGACGGCAAGAAGCACGACATCCCTATCCCGGCGGGCATCCAGTCGGGCAAACAGCTGCGCCAGCGCGGCGCCGGCATGCCGGTGCTGAACGGCCGCGGTAACGGCGATCTTGTCGTCCAGATCGACGTCGAGACGCCGACGAAGCTCTCCGCGCGGCAAAAGGAACTGCTCTGCGAATTCCGCGAAACCGAAACGGGCGAGGAATGTCCGGCGAGCCAGGGCTTTTTCGGGCGGATCAAGGAAATGTGGGACGATTTGACGGATTGAACCCAGTCAAGCCCTCCCCTTCAGGGGAGGGCAGCGAGACTTGGCAGCT
>JACDQN010000044.1 GCA_015657575.1 Sphingopyxis sp. | reverse complement strand
TCCTGCGCCGCGGCGGGAACCGCAACGATGGCCGCAGCGGAAAGAAGGAGCGCGCGCATCATTTCACATCTCCTTCGCCCGGCTGGCCCAGTTCGAAATCGCTCACCGGACGCCGCTTCGGGTCGCTCGCGTCGAACATCAGCGCACCGTCGATCCACACCTTGTCGGGGCGGGTATAGGCGCTGAACGGATTGCCGTTCCACAGCACGACGTCGGCCATCTTGCCCGGCTTCAGGCTGCCGGTCTTGTCGCCGATGCCCAGCGCCTTGGCGGGATTGTACGACAGCCAGGTCCACGCCTGTTCGTCGCTGATCTGCATCCCCATCCGGCGTCCGGCCTTCAACGCCTTCGCCGCTTCCTGGTTGAGCCGCTGGATCTGGTTCGCATCGTCCGAATGGACGATCGTGCAGGCGCCGGCCTTGTAAACAAGCGGAATATTCTCGTTCACGCTGTCATAGGCTTCCATCTTGAAGCCCCACCAGTCGGCCCACATCGCCGAGCAGATGCCCTCCTTGGCGAGCAGATCGGCGATCTTGTAGCTTTCGACAGCGTGGTGGAAGGTCGACACTTTATAGCCGAATTCCTTCGACATATCGATCACGAGCGCCATTTCGTCGGCGCGGTAGCAATGGTTGTGGACGAGGATTTCGCCCGACAGCACACCCGCGAGCGTTTCCATCGCGAGGTCGCGGTCGACGGCTTTCCCGTCGTCCATCTTCTTCTTGTACGCGGCCGCCTTCTGCCAGGTCGCGCGGTTCACCGCGAAATTGCCCATGCGGGTCGAAGGCATCCGCCCCTTGCCGCCATAGACGCGCTTCGGATTTTCGCCGCACGCCATTTTCAATCCATAGGGCGCGCCGGGGAATTTCATTCCCTGCACGGTGCGCGAGGGCACATTTTTGAGCGTGATCGAGCGCCCGCCCATCAGGTTGGCGCTGCCGGGCAGAATCTGCAAGCTCGTCACGCCGCCATTGGCCAGCGCGCGGCTGAAACCCGGGTCCTGCGGCCAGACGCTATGTTCGGACCAGACTTCGGGCGTCGTCGGCGACGTCGCTTCATTGCCGTCCGAATGCGCATCGACGCTGGGCGAGGGATAATCGCCAAGATGGCTGTGGATGTCGATAACGCCGGGCGTGAGATATTTGCCGGTGCCGTCGATGACGTCGGCATCGGTCGGCAATTCCATGTCCGGACCGCCGACGCGATCGACCTTGCCGCTCGACAGGACGATCGAACCATTGTCGATCCGCCCGCCCTCGCCGTCGAAGATGGTCACGCCCCTCACCACCGTCAGGCGGGTCGGATATCCCGTGTAGGTCGAGGGATAAGGGTCCTTGTTGAACTTGGCCGGCTTGTCGGCGCTGGCGGCGGGCTTGTCGCCCGCCGACTGCGCTTCGCTGCCAGTGGCCGCACAACCGGCGAACGCCAGCGACACTGCGGCCAACAGGCCACTCTTTACGCCCCGGATCATCGATTACGCTCCCTTGGGTTCGGGACGGGTGCCCGCAGCCTGCGGCTCGCCGATCTCGTTTTCACCCGCAAGGCCGTCGGCATCACGCAGCGTATCGAGATGCATCAGCTTCTTGATCAGCGGCGACACGACGATCACCAGCACGCCGAAACCGACCGCCCACAAACCGATGGTGCTGTAGACGTCGAGCACCAGCGCCTTGCCCGCGCCTTCGCCGCTCGCCTTCTCCGATCCTGTCGCCGCCGCGATCAGGCCCGCGGCGAAATTGCCGGTCGCCGATGCGAAGAACCAGGTGCCCATGATCAGCGACGCCATATGCGCCGGCGCGAGCCGGTTCATCGCGCTGAGGCCCACCGGCGACAGGCAGAGCTCGCCGGTCGTGTGGAACAGATAGATCAGGAAAATGAACAGGACGGGCGTTGCATTGCCCATGCCCACCGCCTCGGCGCCCCCATTTCAGGACGAAGAAGCCAAGTCCGAGTTGCAGCATCGCCAGGCCGAACTTGACCGGCGTCGACGGTTCCATGTTGCGGCGGCCGAGCCAGGTCCACAGCGCCGCAAACAGCGGCGCGAGCAGCACGATATAGATGGCGTTGACCGACTGGAACACCGATGCCGGCACCCCGCCGCGATCGACATAGCGATCGGTGAAGAGGTTGAGCGACGAACCCGCCTGTTCGAACAAAGCCCAGAACAGGATCGAGCCCAGGATCAGGAACAGTGCGGCAAAGATGCGGTCGCGATCTTCGGCGGGCAGTTTTATCACCGCGGTAAAGATCACATAGCCGACGAGGATCGCTCCCGCGACGCCCAGCAGCGTGCCTACGATGGCCTGATTCTGCACCATCCACCAGCAGACGCCGACGGCGAGCAAGCCGACGACATAGAGCAGCCATTCGAATTTGATGCCCATGACGGGCGCGGCGAGTTTCGCCGGATCCTCGGGCTCGCCGCGGCCGAGCAGCAGCGGCTTGAACAGAACGAAGACGATCAGGCCGAGCAGCATGCCGAAGCCCGCAGCGCCGAAGCCATAGGCCCAGCCATAGGTTTCGCCGAGATAACCGCAGAGCAGCGAACCGAGCGCGGCGCCGAGGTTAATCCCCATGTAGAAGATCGTATAGGCGCCGTCGCGGCGCACGTCGGTACGCGGATAAAGCTGACCCACGATCACCGAGATATTGGCTTTCAGGAAGCCCGATCCGACGATGATGAAGGCCAGCGCCAGCCAGAAGATGTTGAGGCTGGCGGCATCCTGCCCGCCATTCCCCTCGAATCCCATCAGGAAATGGCCGAATGTCAGCAACACCGCGCCGTACAGCACCGCTTTCCGCTGCCCCAGCCAGCGATCGGCCAGATAGCCGCCGAGCACCGGAGTGATGTAGACGAGCGCGGTATAGGCGCCATAGATGACACCCGCTTCACCGTCCGAAAACAACCAGTGCTTGGTGAGGTAGAAGATCAGAAGCGCGCGCATCCCGTAATAGGAGAAGCGTTCCCACATCTCGGCAAAAAACAGGACGAACAGGCCCTTCGGATGGCCGAGGAACGTGCCCGCGGCATCCCCGTGCTGGGCGTAGGCTTTGGTCATGTGCGACTTTCCCTAGGAGTTTGTTGATTTAGGCACCGTCGATGCGGCCCGGTTATGGGGCAACCTAACGCGAAAATTGCGTATGGGAAGAATCTAATTGCGCATGAAACCGTTTGGGCCGGACCAAAATCTGTTGCGAATGATTCGCAACGCTTGCGCAAACTCGCATGACGGGCCACATGGCGCGCATGTTCAACGACCGCTCCTCGCTCCTCGCCCATCTCGCCACCCGCCGTTCGGGCAAGGCGCGCGACATGATCGCGCCCGGCCCCGACGCCGCGACACTCCGCGAGATTGTCGCGCTCGCGCTGCGCACCCCCGATCATGGCAAGCTCGCGCCCTGGCGCATCGTCACCATCGCCGACGACCAGCGCGAGGCCTTCGCCAACCTGCTCAAGACCGCGTGGGTTGCGGAAAACCCCGGAGCGGCGGGGATGGACCTGTCGGCGCTCGACCAGTTCGCGCATCAGGCGCCAACCCTGCTCGTCCTGCTCTCGACTCCGGTGGCCGGCAGCAAGATTCCGGTGTGGGAACAGCAGATGTCGGCCGGCGCGGTGGGCATGAACCTGCTCCATGCCGCGCACGCGCATGGCTTTGTCGGCAGCTGGCTCACGGGCTGGGCGGCGTTCAGCCCCAACGTCGCGAAAGCCTTCGGCGCCGGCGAAGGCGATGCGATCGTGGGCTATTTCTTCTTCGGCACGGCTGCTAGGGACCTCGACGAACGGCCACGCCCCGAATATGACGATGTGGTTCGCCGCTGGGAAATTTAATGTCGTCAACCCCGGCCATATTGTAACAAGCGTGATTTGACTGTGCTGCTGTCTTATGGCATTAAGGCGGCATGCTCGATCAGTCCAAACCCGTGTACCAGCGCCTTCGCGACGTCATTGCGAACGCGATCCTCGAAGGCACCTATCGCGATGGCGACATGCTGCCTTCGGTTCGATCGCTGGCTGCGGACGAGGGCGCGAACCCGCTGACGGTCGCCAAGGCCTATCAGACCTTTCAGGACGAGGGGCTGGTCACGGTGAAGCGCGGCGTGGGCATGTTCGTCGCGGAAGGTGCGACCGAGCGGCTGCGCACGCTGATGCGCGAGGATTTTCTCGCCAATGTCTGGCCGCCGGTCGCCGATCAGATGCGCCGCATCGGCCTCGACGCGCGGACGTTGCTCGACCTCACCGAGGCGTAATTTCACCCGCCGCTTTGGGGTGAGAAGCGGACGTTCCACCTACCGCCCGATCTGCTCGGCCTTCTCGCGCAGATCCGCAGCCGCCTGCCTGTCGCGGTTTTCGATCAACCCCGCATAGATGGTCATGATCTCCGCGTTCAGCGGCTCCAGCCGGTAAGCCCGGTCGATCAGGCTCAGCGCGCGTCCGCGGTCACCCTTTGCGGCATAGGCCTTTGCGAGCTCGCGCAGTACCACGACATCGCGATTGCCGATCCGCTGCCGCACGCGTTCGAAATGCGCGATCGCTTCGTCCCAATGCTCGATATCCATCGCGAGATGCCCGGCAAGCCGGTCAGCGGCGATGCTCGACGGCTGGCCGTCGCGCAGCGCCATGATCGTCGCGCCCGATCCCGCGGCGTCGCCGGCTCGGTAGAGCGCGTTCGCAAGCCGCAGCATCGTGCGCTCGCCGCCGTCGAGCGCGCGCGCGGCGCGATAGCTCTGCACCGCCAGATCGTAGCGCCCGCCCGCAAAGGCGGCGTCGCCGAGCAGGATATGCGCCTCCGCCACCCCGCGATTGGCGTCGCGCAGCCGCGTCGCGCGGGCAATCGCGCTCGCGCTGTTGCCGCTCGCGATATCGGCGGAAATCGCGGGGATCGCCACCGACGGGTTGAGCGGCGCCGCATTGGCCTCCATCGACAGCAATCCATAATCATTGTCGGCCGCAAAGGGCGCAGCGTCGCCGCGCGTCAGCGAAGCCGCGCGCGCCAGATAGCCGGCGGATTCGCCAGCTTGTCCGCGCTCGGCCGCCACCCGCGCCGCAAGCGTCAGCGACCAATTGTCGGCATCGACGCGGTTCACGATCGGCGCCAGCGCCTCGGCGGCGGCATCGGCGTCGCCATCGGCCCATTCCGACGCTGCAAGAATGCGGCGCGCGGTCAAATTGCCCGGCTGTTCGGCCAGCAAGCGGTCGGCCCAGGTCGCCGCGACCGCTTCGCCGCCCAGTTCGAGTTCGACGATCGCGCTCAGCAGCATGAAGCCCGGCACATCGTCCATCTGCCCGCGTGTACGCTGGAGCAGGCTGCGCGCGAGCCGGTAATCGCCCGCACGCGCCGCGAGCGTCGCCTGCAGATAATAAAGCCGCGGATCGCCCGGGACGAGCGTCGCCGCATGGCGCAGCGAGGCGAGCATATCCCCGTAGCGCCCAAGGTCGCCGAGCGTCGCGGCGCGCTCGATCAGCGCGCCGGCATTGTCGGGATCGGCGGCAAGCGCCGCGTCATACCATGTCAGCGACGCGGTCAGCCCCATCTGCGTCCGCACCAGATTGGCCTTCAGCGCCAGCGCGGCGCTGTTCGTCTTGTCGAGTTCGATCGCATAATCCACCGCGTCGCGCGCGCCGAGCGTATCGGCGCTCGCATCGCGAAAGCGGGCGACATCGACCCACAGCATCGAATCGCGCGGCAGATCCTGCACCGCGCGATCATAAGCGTCGCGCGCTGCGGATAAGTCGCCGTTCGCGAGATGGACATTTCCCGCGACCCACGCCGCCTCGCCGATCATTTCGGGAATGATCGGTCCCGAATCGAGCGTTTCGAGCGCGCGCCCATTCTCGCCCTGCATCGCATAAGCACGCGCCAATAGCGGACGCAGCGCCTCTTCCTTGCCGCCCGCGGCGATGGCCGCCTTGATCGCCGCTTCGGCCGCAACGCCGTCGCCGAGGCGAAAGGCGACGCGCGCCAGCTCGATGCGCTCGGCGATCGCCTGCGGATTGTCGGCGATCGCATCCTGCAGGGCGGCGCGGCGCGACTCGAGCGTTTGCCGCGCATCGCCGCCGGACGCGCCATCGCACCCGGCGAGCAGCACCGCCAGCATCGCGGCAAGGGCAAAACGCTTCATTTCTCGCCATCCTGAACTTGTTTCAGGGTCCACGGCCCCGGCCTCTCTCCCCACACGGCGTG
>JACDQN010000420.1 GCA_015657575.1 Sphingopyxis sp. | reverse complement strand
GTGGACGCATAGCTCAGTTGGTAGAGCAGCTGACTCTTAATCAGCGGGTCCTAGGTTCGAGCCCTAGTGCGTCCACCATACATTTTCCGCCAGTTTTCGCGAATAGCGCGGCAGCCGAAACAGCCTAATATTTCCGCAAGGCAGTATATACGACTGCGGCGGCGAATAGTGCATTTCACCCTGCCCGCTGCTACACACCGCCCCATGTCCGACGACGCCGCCCCTGCCCAGAGCGCGCTCTATCACCTCGCGCGCGCCCTGATTCGGTCGGGCGCTATCGAGCCCGACGAGCTGGTTGCAGCGGCGCGCGCGGTCGAGCGTGAGGGCGCGAAGGACGATCCAGACAATGAGGCATGGGACGAGTTCGCGCACTCGCTGCGCCTGGCCGCGCTCAATCTGGACGATCCCGATGGCACGCCGCGGTTCGGGGTGATCGATGGGGGGAAGGTTTAGGTGGCCCCACCTCCCGGGTCGCAAGAGAGGCGGGGCTAATCGTGCCATAGCGGCGATGTGTGAAAGAGCAATGAAACGCTAGCGGTTCCGCCCAATCGCCTTCACGATCGCGCCGACGCCAAGGCAGAGCGTGCCCATGGTCAACGCCGTAAGGCCGCACGCGATGATTGCGCCCTTCTCGAACATCAGCCCCAGATTGACGACATCGTCATAACCATAACCAGCATCGACCGAGATGCCGCTAAAAAGGCCATAGGCCAGGGCGATCGCCCCGATGACGGCCAATATGGATCCGGCGTTGCGCCATCCGTCACCGGGCTCGCCAGAGGAAGCGTCCGGCTCCCATTCAACCGCCTCGATCGGCTGGGTCGATGAAAAGACATACCCGCACGTGCAGCGCGGCGCTGGTGCCGGCGCGTCGTTGCCGCACATCGGACAGGATTTGATTTCAATAGTTTCGGACATACGCCCCCCCTCGGTCGCATCGCTATCGCAGGCGAGGTGTCGGCGCAATGCGATCAGTTCGGCCGTTCCATCGCGTCGATGCTGTCGGCCCAGCCCCGCAAGAGCCGCGCGAAGGGCGCCGACTGGTCTGCGCCGTGCATTTCCTTATGTCGATACCATGCCGTCGCGAGCAGCACCGGAATGACGCGCTCTGCATCCGTCACCCCGCGATTGACCAGCGCCGCCTCGGTCCAGAATAGGATATCCGGCGCGACCTCCATATCGAGGATGGCGTCTTGCTTCATTTCGTCGGTGATCATCTGTAGGGCCCTCCGAGAGGGGACGAGCCGTAGCGCTGCATTTTTGCAATGCTGTCGACGGCCATGTTAGCTCCGCTTCGAGCGATATGCGGCGCCGCTTCGCGCGTTACCTGAACGGAGACCCCCGCGCTGATTGCCTCGACTCGCGGCGCAAACGTCTTACCCTCATCTGCAAATACTTTGATCACGATCGGCTCGCGGGACGCGCCCCGTGATGCACTAGCGTTCACCTGACCGAGCGGGATGACGGTGCCGCTCATGGCCGGTCGAAAATATTCAGGATTGCCGGGCGAGGATGCCTCGTTGACGCGGTAAATCTGACCAGCCGCGACGGGACCACCGCCCGCTCGAGCGCCCGAGACTTTGCCGGCACCCTTCACCGCGCCTCCCACGAGATTGGTGATGGAAAGCCCGCCGCCACCGCCGCCTCCGAAGAGGCCGCCTGCCGCGTTCATTAGCGCGTTCACGATGGTCTGTTGAATTGCGATGCGAATGAGGTCGGCGATGATCGATCGCGCCACATTCGCAAATACGTCGCCGAGATTGCGGCTGTTCGCGATAGCATCGGCCAGCCCGTCATTGAGCGAGCGCAGGCCGTTGACCGCGATGCCTTCGAATTGATCGTCGAGGTTCATGCCCGCCTTGCGCAGACCATCGAGATATTCGCCAAGCGGCCCTTGATTGTCCTGCTCGAATCCGGTGCGGACGGCCTGCTGCTTCCGGGCCAGTGCCGCGCGAGCCTTGGCCGCGTCACCGACATCGCCGCGTGCGATGGCCTCCTCAAGCAACGCACGTTCGATCTCCTGCTGAATTTCGAGCATCCGGCGCTCGATCGCGACACGGCTCTTCCTGACGTCCGTGATGCCAGCCTCGGCGCCCAGCGCGTCCAGCTCGTCGCGCATGGCGTCGGTTTGCTGCCGAGCGATGCGCTGCTGTTCCTCGCGACTGATCGCAAGCTGGTAGGCCGTCTCGCGCCCCTGCACGGTAATCTCGTCGGCCGCGCCATAAAGGTTGTCGACGATCTTGCGGCGGGCGTTGGCTTCCTCGGCGGTGAGCTGACCTTTGCGCTGTGTCTCGTCAATATCCTTGCGCCGCATGGTCGCTTCGAGTGCAAGCGCCTGGCGGGCGAGATCGGCGCGCGCAGTCGCCGACGTGGCCGCTTGTTCCTTGGCGCGCAGTTCTTCGAGCTGAAGCTGGCGCAATTCCTGTTCGTTGCGAAACACGGCGTCAAGGGGGTCGGTGTTATTGCCGGTGCGGGTGCGCGTCGGCTTTGTCGCTGTCGTCGAGGTCGAGCGAACGGGCGTGTCACTATCCACGTCGACGCCTGCCCGCATTCCGGCAACGCGCACGTCACGCTGGGCGCGAAGCAAAGCCTCTCGGCGCATCTCCTCGGCAAGCTGCTGCTCGGCGCGGATCAACTGAGGCGATTTGCGTCCCTCGCGTATCGCACCGGGGTTGGCTGCCCGCTGAGCGCGGATATACTCGCGCAGCGTCGCCTGCCTGCCCTGGGTAGCCTGAATATCGTCGCTGTTCTGTTGCAGGCCGGTCGCGCCGACCTCGGCATTGAATTTCCGGGCTTCGATCAGCGCTTGGCGGAATGAATCGGCGAGGCCATCAATCGGGCCGCGCGCGCGGTCGGCTGCGGCGGCGAGTTCGTCGGTTTGGACGCCGGCGGCTTTCAAGCGCCCGATCATGCGGTCGAGTTCGGTGCTCGCATTTTCGTTCGATTTCTTGAGCCCTTCGACCGAATTGGCCGCATTGTCGGCGCTGGTCGAGAAATAGGCGAAGCTCGCCACCACGGCTGTGACGGCAAGAGCGACACCAGCGGGGCCGGTCATTGCGGCGGTAAGCGCAGCGAGGCCTCGCGTCGCGATCGCGCTGGCAGAAGCCGTGCCCGCAAGGGTAGCGGTGAAGCCGGCGTAGGCCGCGCTGCCGGCGATGGCCGCAGTGACCATTCTGGTGCCAACGAACGTCGCCACAAGCGCGAGCGCCGGGATCAGCACGTCGATATTGTCGGCAAGCAGGCTCAGCCCGCCGGCAAGGGCAGCCGTCGCGCCGTTCGTTTGTGCGGCGGTGCCGATATAGACGGTGAGCCGCGATGTCAGCGCCTCGAACGCGCCAGCGAGGGTCAGTGTCGCTTTCGACGCCTTGGCATCCAGTTCGGCCGATCCGGCGAGGATGGCCTGATAAAATTCCTGGCTGGAGAATTTGCCGTCGACCACGGCTTGGCGCAGCTTGGCGATCGACCCGCCGAACCGCTCCGAATTGGCGGCTGCTTGGAGGAGGGGCTGCAGGCCGCCTTCCAAAATTTGATTGAATTCTTCGGCTCTTACCGTCCCCGACGACAGGGCTTGGGTCAATCCCAGCAGCGCGCCCTGCGCCTGCGTCGCGTTCGTGCCCGAAATTTTGAGGGCTTGCGCGCTGGCCTCGGTGATCTGCAGAAGCTGATCCTCGGTTGCGCCGAGTTCGCGCCCGGCGAGCGTGGCCTTCCCGTAAAGCCCGGCCAATTCGCCGACATTGACGCCATATTTCGTCGACAGATTGAGCAGGCGGGTTTGCACCGTTTCGAGTGCCTGCCCTTCGAGCCCCGCCACGCGAAGCGAGTTTTGCAGGCGGGTGAAGCCATCGATCATGCCGACGAGTTCGCGCCCGGTGAACAGCGTTCCCAGCGTTCCGGCCAAGCCCTTCAAGTGCCCGCCGATCGCGCCTGTCGAGCGCTTCATCTGGGCCTCGAGGCGCAGCACATCCTTTTCGACGCGATTCAAACCCTGCCCGGTGAGGCGCTGGAAATCCTGCACCTCTTTTCGGGCGGCTTTCGAGTCCGCGAGGATCTTGAAAATCAGGGGGTCGACCTCGGCCATTAGTCTGCTGCTCCTTTGACGATCTTGTCGACCTGCTCGGCGAAACGCTTGCGGGCCTCGCGCTTTTTGGCGTCACGCGCGGGCCGAAAATATGGGCGCGCTTCCATCTTGCTCGTCCCCAGCTCGAGCGCGCTTGCGTATGGCGCGTTCGACGAAACCACGACTTCATCGATCTCGGGCTGAGTGACCTCGATATTATTGGCCAACACCCCTGAATCGTTCGATGGAGGCTCGCCGGGCTTGCTCGGGACGTGCCCTTTCCCGCTGACAGCTCCGGTCGTGATCAACTTCTGCGCATAGGTGCCGATGAGATCGCCAGCCTCTTTCAACGCGCCGCCGAGCAGCTTCTGCGCCCGCGGCGATCGTATCGCCTTCAGCCGCTTGTCGAGCGATGCCTGTCCGGACCACACGCGGGACATTATTCGGCCATTGCGGCGCTGATCGCCTCTTCACGCGCCCGCGCGCCGGGGCCGAACAACTCGCCGACCTGTTTGCCGAGCTTGTCGCGGCGCTCGTCGGACTGCGCTGCCTTCTCCGACATGGCCTCGCGCTGAGCCGGATCGCCGACGATGGCAGCATGAAGCGCCCGAAAGACAAGCGCCGCGACTTCCTCGACCGGGCGTTCCGGATAGGCATAGCTCTTGATCAGCGTGTCGGCGCGCTGTGGGCCAACCTCAGTGCCGTCGCCATGGTCAGGGCCGGAATTGCCACCGATAAGCCCAAGGCGCAGAATCTCGTTGAGGATCGGCGCGCGAATATCGCCGTCGCCCAGCAGCTTCAACTTGCCGTCGGCGTCTTCGAACAGGCTGCTCGAGAGTTCGCCGTATATCCGGGCAAGGCTGCGATCATATCGCTTCTCGAATTCGACCATCTGGACGAGAGGCAGCATCAGCCAATATTCGCCATCGCCGAAAAATTGGCGGGTGGCGGTGAGATATTCGGATGCAGGCTTTTTCATTTGAGGGCTCCTTTGCGCGCGCCGACCTTGCGCGGCGCTTCAATCTGGCTGGATTTTGGAAAGACGACGAACAGGCCCGCAAACACTTCATCCCCGTCGCGTCGCAGCCGATAGACGAGATGCTCGATTTCGGGGCGTGCCGGACCCTGCGCGGTGGCGATCTGCTCGGCGTTGAGCGCGAAGCTGATTTCGGCGCCGTCGTCGGTCGGCTCGATCGTCAGATGATCGAAAACGGCAAGTTCGGGCTCGTCGGGATGCTCGCCGCGCAGGATAGCGAGCGAATAGGCGCCGGTGCGATATTCGTCACCCTTGCCGCGCCATTTGCCCGCGACGGGCTTGTCCTCGCCGCGGGTGGCCCGGATCATGCCCTGAAAGCTCAGCATGGGAATTCTCCGATCCGATGCGCCGGGCAGGCCCGGTCCTGCCTACAAGCCTGCCCGGCGACCGATGCCCGAACGGCGTCGGATGAGATTGGGTTGACGAGGGGGCAGCCAAGGAGCCCTGCCCCCTCGTCGGGGGTAGCCACCGCCGAACTTTGACGAAAAACAGCGGTGGCAGGGGGTGTCATGCGATGATCTCGACGGCGTTGGGCAGGCCGAACCGCTCGGAGGGCTTCAGTTCGGTAACTGTGCACCCTGCCTTTCGTGCGGCGTCAACGAGTTCTGCCGTCAAACGACGTTCGATAGTGCTGCGGACCTGCTCGGTGCCGCGGTGGGTCTTGATCGTCGGCACATTGTCCCCGTCAGGCGGGGTAATGATGTAGCGCGACCAGCGGGCCTCTTCTGCTGCCTCTGCCGCCTTACGCTCGACGAGGCGGCGCTGTTCTTCGACTTGGCGCCGTGCCATCGCCTCCGCGACGCGATCGATAGGCCACCGAAGCCGGCCACCGCCCCAAGCAGGGATTTTCATTTTCACATAACGCCCGATCGGCGATGGGCCGTCGTAGAAGTTTCCGGGCACGCCGCGGGCGATGGCTTCGGCGCTTTCAAGGCGGAGAGGCTCGATCTCCAAATCGTTCAACTCGATCTCGTCGAGCAAACCGATCAGCTCGTCGAGCAAGGCTGGCATCCGCTCCTTGAGCCGAGCCGCCAGGGCATCGCGAC
Source organism: Sphingopyxis sp. (assembly GCA_015657575.1). Classification (GTDB taxonomy): domain Bacteria; phylum Pseudomonadota; class Alphaproteobacteria; order Sphingomonadales; family Sphingomonadaceae; genus Sphingopyxis. The sequence goes on along the minus strand of JACDQN010000420.1, from coordinate 46,969 downwards.
GAGCGACGATGGCTGCCCGCGTCGCTTCCTCGGCCTTGCGCTTGTCCGAGTTCTGCTTTTCCTCGAGCTGGGATTCGAGCGCGGCAATTTCTTTCGCGAGCCCCGTCGCGGCGCGCTGAAAGCTACCGGCAAGGCGCGAAGCTTCTTCGCGATCATCATCGCTCAACGCGAAGTCGGTGCTTTCCTCGTCATGCGACGCGGCCGAACCGACGAGGCGCTCGCGCTCGGCTTTTGCATCGGCAATCAGGGATTCAAGGTCGGCGTCGCGCATCCGCGCATTGCCTTTGGCGCCAGTAATGCGCTCGGCGAGAGTCTGTGTCATGGCCAGCACCTCAACGATACTGCGCGGAGCGGAAAAACTCGCGGTTCGCCGCCGTCGCTTCGTCGTTGATCTTCGCTTGAGCGCGAAGCGTGGCGGACTGCTCGTTAAACTCCGGAGCGCGGTCGCCCAGGAATGCGAATTTGCGGTGGTGCTGAGCCCGCTGCATTGCGACTTCGAGCGCGACCTTATCGCGGTCCGCCGTCGTAGCGCCGTCACCGATGCGGGCGCGCTCGCCTGCTCTTCCCTTGGGCACGATCGCGATATGATCGCCGCGAATCTGCCGCTGAGTTGCCTGAAAGGGCGTGCCATCAGGAGCGACGCCATCGCCCCAAATGAAATCGCACGCGTATCCTGCCGAGAGTTCTCGGGCCTCGCCGCTGTCGTAGGCGCGGATCGCCGCAGCATCGGCGAGCATCAACGGGATTTCGACATATTCGCCATCGCGAGCAACCTTGCCCTCGGTCCAGCCGGCGGCGACCTGCTTCCAGTTGTCGACGGTCACGCCACCGGTCGGATGGCCAAGGGTGATGGCCTTGTGCGCGAAGCTGGCCATCGCGGCCTCGTCGAATACTTCGCTTTCGGGGCGATAGACCGTGACGCTGGCAAGGTCGGGCGCCCGACCTCCGAACCGGAATATGTGTAGCACCCGCTGCGGGCGAATTTGGCAACGGCAGCGATGCGGCCATCGGCGAGGCGACGCACCTTTTCGAGCGGCGCGCGGTCGTGGAATGTCATTTGCATGGGATTTGCTCCTATCGGGCGATGATGTCGTGGCGGGGAAGCGGCTGGCGCTGCTCGGTCAGCGCGTCGAAGGCTCCGCGGATATAGTCATGCGACTTGCGGCCGATATCGAAGCCGAAGCGTGCGCAGACTACCGCGCGGATATCGTGGGTGCTCATTTCGGCCAATCGACCGATCGGGCCGATCAGCATTGTGGCGTGCGTGATGACCACGGCGCGCTCTATCTCGGGTTGGGTGGGGGTTGCTTCATCGAGAGGGAAGCGTGACCTCGGGCGATTGTGTCGCATTTCGTTTCTCCGGGGCCCGGCTTTCGCGAGGGCGGCGTCACCGGCGCTGTTGCCAGTTGGAGCGAGAATGGCAGCGGGGCGGATTGCTGTTACCGCCGTCACGACGGGCGCGGATCATGCCCATATACTTACTGATCCGAAGGTATTGCCATCATGGCAACACCTTTCGGCCGTGGCGGTGCTGAAAATGTTGAAGAAATGCCGGACGCTCAGCAATTAGACCCGCTGATATCAAATCAGCGCGCCCTCATTTTTGCGCAATTTGCCTTCAAGGAATTTGGTCGCGCAGGTAGCGCTCGATCTTGCGATACCGCGCCAGTTCGCGGCGCTCGGCGATGGCAGCTGCCGAATAGTATCCGTGCTTTAAATTGTGCTGGTTCCCGCGGGTGCACCTGGACTATTCCCGCCGTGCATCCGGCACCGCCTCTTGCCCGATATAGCCGGGGATTGGCACGCCGTTCCCTTCCTCGTTCGGGCTCCGCAGCGCGGGGACGCCATCATCGGCGGCTTGTGCATCGGGTTGACCCTTAGTTTTCCTTCGACCCCTACCCCCTCCCCCACCGGGGTGCGCGACGTTACCGACGACAGCCTGCCCACCTGCATGAACGTGGACGTGCTCGACGCGCACCGACTGATTGGCCCCGCCGCGGAGACGGGCGAGCGCTTCGATTTGTGCTGCAAAGGTGCGCTGCAACTTCACCGCGAGATTGCCATACTGGATCATGTTGTGATGGCTTTCGGTTTGCGCGGCCCTCGCGATCATCTCCAACCCGAGCGAGTGACAGCCGGCCATTTGCATCGCGAGGGCAGACTCCAATTCGTCTGCCGGGCCGATCGCACCGATGATCGCCAGCGAAGCGTTGAGGGAGCTTTCGTCTGACCCAGCTTGCCCCCCGCGCGTTCGCGTCATCCATTCCAAGCTGGTCAAGGCGTCAGCCGCGAAATCCGTCATCGCCGTGCCAAGGGTTTCTTTGACCAATGCCAAGTTGCCATGGGCGTCGGTATGGGGCGACTCCATTGTCATCTGCCCATCGTTGGTTGAAAGCCTTACCTGCGCGCGGATCGGCCGCTCGGCAACGCGGGTAGCCGCCTCGGCATTTGCCACCGCTGTGCGAGGTCCGGGATCAATCTTGTTCGATTTATTCGCCATATCGGCCTCCTAAAATTCGTGCGGATCGGTGGGCACCATCTGGGCGAGCCGACGCATGGCGACGATGCCCTTGCGCTCGCGCGGACGCTGGCGTTTGCCGCGAGGTGGGTGATCGGGCTTGGCAGGATGGTGGAAGGGCTTACGCATAGCCTTCCCCCTCGTCCCACAGGACATCATCTTCAGAGGGCGCATCCGCCCCAAGGGGAGCGCCCTCAATATCTTTAGATATATGGGGGGGTGCCGCACGCAGGTCGCCGCAAGCATTTTCAATGGGTTGCGCAGGGGGTTGCCGCAGGTCGCCGCAAGGGGTTGGCGCAGGGGGGGTGCCGCAATTTTTCATGCTCTTTATGCCCTGCTTCCAGTGCCGGTGGGCATCTTGGAACAGCGGCTCATTGAGCCGTATTTCGCCGAGAGAGAGCAGCCGCTCCATCGCTTCCTCATAATCGCGGGGCTTGAATTTTTTCCCGTTCGGCATCCGGTGGAAGATGGTCGGAGCGTAGTTGCTGCCTTTGGTATGGGACACCGTGCGGCGGTTCTGAAGGCACTCTTCGAGCATCGCGTGAAAGTGCAGATTGACCGCGGACGCCTTAATATTGGCGGCCATCTCAGCGGCATGGTTTGGCTCCAAATCCTCGTCGCGAACAAAGGTGCCCTTAAACCAGCGACATTCTATTTTCCCGCCGGATCGAGTGTAGTTTGCCTTCGGATTTGAAAGCTCACGAACATCGGGATCCGAACCGTCCTCTGGGCGCGAGAACAGCCTGCGCGAGCGAAAGCCGTTATTGTACGCCACCGACCCCAGATAATCCGCGCCGGATTTATTTGTATGATGCAGCAGCACGACCGCGCCGTTCTGACGCTTTGCGATCCTGCTCAAAAAATGGGCGAAAGGAGTGACCTCTTCCGTGGTATTGTGATCAATGCCCGCAATCTGAGATGCGTTATCGAGAATCAGGTGTCCCACCTCGTAGCGATCGACGAGTCGTTCGATCTTCCTCCCCAGGGGCGTAACCTGCACACCTTTGTCGTCGCTCGACGATATAACGATAAATGGGCTATCTTCTTCGGTGTACGAGATAAGGTGAAGCTTTCCCGCAAGGCTGGCCATGGGGATTCCCATCGCCCGGCAAATGTCCTCTTGGCGCCGCCAAAGCTCGTCGGCGTCATCTTCCCAACTCAGATAAGCCGCGTTTCTCATTTGGGTTTGGACGCCAAGGATTGGGTGGCCCGTAGCAATGCACGTCGCCTCCATCTGGGCTAAAAGCGATTTGCCGACACCCCCGTCGCCAGATAGCAAAGACGCCTTATTTGCTGGCACCCAACCCTCGACGACCCATTGGCGCTCTGGCGCATTTTCGGCCGCGCAGGCGACGAGATCGAGCGCCGGCCATTCGTCGTCATCTTCCTTTTTCGCCGATGCGAACGCATCCTCCGCCAGCCGCAGCAATTCAAACGCCGACCCCCCGTTTCGTAGCCAGTCGAATACATCGCTCTTTTCGCCGCCTGGAAGCGGCAGGATGGCAGCGGAAGCCGTCACCCCGGAAATCTTGCGCAAAACATCCTCAGCGTGACGGCGCCCCGCATCGTCATTATCTTGCAGGACGATGACACGGCGATCGGCGAGTGCCGCAGACAGCGACGCATCAAACTTGAGCGCACCACCCGAGTTCGTCGTTGCCACAAGCCCAGCATCGACCAGTCGGTCGGCGCATTTTTCGCCTTCGACGACGAACACAATCTCTTCGACGGGCGCTGCCAGCAATTCGGGCAGCCGATAGAGGACGCGCCGCACGCCCTGCATACAGCCTTTGCGGCACACGAATCCGCCATGGCCATCCGGCCCGTGCTGCAGGAAGGTCTTTTCTTTCCCCCGCTGCTTGCGCTCCACGCGAAACAGCACCTCGCCGTTCTCATCGCGATAATCGTAGAATGTCGATCGAGGCGCCGCGCCGTCCTCCGAAGGCTGCTTGATCCCCTTTTCTTCGAGCCAGCGGAACGCGCCAGCATGGTCGAGGCCCGCCTTGTGCGCGAGCAGTTCGAGCACGCCCCCGCTGACCTTGGTCTCATAATCGGAGAACCAGCCCTCTTTGACGTTGACCTCTATCGAGCCCTGATTGCCGAAACGAAGCGTCCCGGCCTGCTTGTCCGAAAGCCGGTCATTCGGCTTACCGAGCAGCTCGCGCGCGACGTCGTTCATCATGCCGGTGAGAGACTCCTCGTAGTCGGCCGTTGCCGTCACGCATGGCCCCCTTTCACGGTCGACAGCAAAACATGCCGACGGGGGGCGAGCTTCTGGACCATCGCGAGCCACGGAATTTCTTGATCGATCCGCGTTTCGATCAGCATGACGTTGCACCGTCCGATGACCGATGCACCCGCGATCGAGGCATAGACCGGCGCGAGCGGGCCGCTGGAAACGACCGCGAAGGCTTGGCATGCCCGAATGGCGCGGCGGACGGATGGCAGATGAAAACCCTCGGGTCCGACGGCATGGTCGAAATCATCGCCGAGGATGACGATCGCGGGCTTGTCGGAGCCCTTGGGAATGCGGAAGGGCGTCGCTGACTGGCCGACAAAGAGCATCGCAGCGCCGCGGTCGCGCACGGCCTCGATAATCGGGCGCAGATGCGGCGGCGAATATGCCCAAGCTGCGTTGAGCCCTTCGCGGGTCTGCGGCCTCATGCTGACATGGCGGACGGTCATGGCGCCGCCTCCCAATCTCCGCACCAGTCGTTTTTCCACGTTTGCGGCCACCGGGCCTCGGTCAAAATGGCATCGGAGAGACGGGGCGAACGGTGGCGACACTCGCCCCGGTTGTTGGCCTCGGCATAGTCGAGGAAGTGGCGGCAGGTGACGCAACGCCGTGTCGTGGCGGCGGTTTGCGCTTGGTTCTGATCTGGGCTATAAGGAACGCTGTCGCCGCCAAGCTGACATGCGCCCCTCGACCCGCCGGTCGGGGGGTTTTGCATTTTACACAGCCTCGCTCGTCGAAAGCTGTCGGCGCGAGCGGATCCAGGCTTCAAGTTCCGCGCGATCGTATCGGACCCCGCCCATTTTGTAGAATGGGGGGCCGTTCCCTTTCCACCGGTACCGGTTGAGGGTGGCCGCGCTGCAACCGATGTGATCGGCGGCCTCTTTTACCGTCAAAAAGCTGCTCACTTGGGGCTCCTTTGCAAATTTATGTGCAAACCTTAGAAAAATTGCTAAACCCTGTTACCGCCGTCAGAGGCGCTAAGCAATATTGCTTTGCAAAGTTTCTAAGGTGAAAGATGAAATTGGTCCCTCACCCGCTCGCTTTCGGCGATATCGAGGCCATCCTCGCAGCGCAGCACCGCATCACCGACAACAATCGGACCAAGTTTCAAGCGCGGCTAAAGAACCTGCACCGCTTGGGGTGGCCGCTAAATTTCGCATCGGTGAAGGGGAAGGCCAGCCTTTATGACCCCGGCGCGCTGGCGGACATGGCGCTCGCGGTCGAGTTGACCCAGCTCGGGCTCACACCCGAGCGGGTTGTGCACGTTCTCACTGCAAACCGCTGGCCTACGCTTATGGCCTATCGCCTCGCCGCATCATCACTCGCGCAATCTGGCGACAATCCGCCCGATCCTATGTTCCTCTATTTCGATCCTGCGGCGCTCGACGCCTTGGCGATCGATCAACATATGATCGACGATACCGGGCCCGAGTATGATTGGGATTCGGCCTCGCACTCATTTTTCTACGGCGGCATCGGGATCGTCCGCGAAAATATCGCAGCGTGGACGTCTGAATTTGACTGCCGCCTGTCACTGGTGAATGTAACCGCGATGTTGAGCGCGACAGCTTGGACGCCGTTCGAGCCCGAAAGTGACCAGGCCGCGGAGTATCAGCGCACGCATTTCCAATGGCTGAGCGATTGGGCAAGCACCGCGATCGATGAATTGGACGGCAGAAACGAGGCAGAGGCCGAGTATTTCAACCGATACCAGATCAACCACCAAATCGCCGATGCGCGGCAGCTTGCCGATCAGGCGGGCATCCCGCTGGCCAAAGCAGAAAAGTTTGTCGAGGATCGGCGGCGTGTGATGATCGACGGAATTTAAAGGGTCAGTCGTCCCATAGAATTTCTGATCGCCAGAGGCAGGCGCACTGGTCAGGGTGCGCGCATTCATTGAACGGCGGGGGCCTCACGTCTTGCCAGTTGCACACCCGATCTCCGATCGCCACCGCTGCGGAACAAGGGCCAGCGGCCATATTGGACGGCAGAAATCGAAAGGCGGTGATGCCCGCGCTTATTGCCCGGTTAAAATTGCGGATCGCCACTAAGGCGTGATTTGCCGGTTTGACCGTAAGATACCACGACCATTTTGATTCGCGGCGACCTTCGTCGTTGAGCATCTCAAAATATTCTGGCTGCCTCATCATATCGCGACCTGCGACGCCTTCGCGATGGCAGCGCATCACAAATTCGACAGTAGCCGCGTCGGCGTTGGCGAGACCCGATGCGAGCAATATCCGACGGACTATGCCGCGAGCGTCATCCTCGGAAAATTGTTGAGGTTGGTCAGCTATCGCTTGTCGCTCGGCTTTGGTTTCGGCGGCTCGGCGGCGGGCTCGGGGCGACGGGGCGCGGGCTTTACGCCGGGACTGTTAGGGCCGTCCGTCGGCGTCCACGTTTTCTTTTCATAGTCTCCGCTCATCATCGCCTCCGAAAGAATACCGTGATCCGATAATCAGGTCGCGGCGGCAGGGAGTCAATGTGCGGCTATTCCGGCACCGCGACCCCGATCTTGCCCGCCTTCCGCGTGAAATCCGCGCCGGCAGATTCGAGAGCGCTCGTGATCGCCGAAACTGTCTCGACAGCCACACTTTGCCCGCCCTCGAACCGAATGCAGGACATTCGGCTAACCGATGCTGCGGACGCGAGATCGTCGAGGGACCATTGCAGGCCGCGCGGGCCATCTTTGATTGGGTAGGCGTCATGGGTGAAACTAATAGTTTCATTTGCCGCTTGACGCAACAGGATTAACCCTGTTACTTATAGTTTCACCTTGGGAGCGTCCCAAGGCGGGCCAGAGCGTTGGTTGCAGCCTTCGCCCCGGCCCTGATCGAAACCCTACTGAAGAGGGAAACGACTATGAGCACTGATAGCACCACTGCGCCTGTGGGCGCCACAACCTTAACCATCGCAGAAGAATGGGCGCGCCTGCTGGCGATCCATACGGAAGCCGCGGCGGCCGATCGGGCCATCAATGCTATATACGACGCGGCACTCGCTGAGGGCAGCGAGGGCGACGACTTCACGAAGATCGAGGCCAACTGGACCGCCACGGGAGAGGCGCTGCACTCTGCTCGCGACAACCTGCTGTTGGCGGCCGCCCCCGACTATCGAGCCGTGCAATGGAAGTTGGCGCAGCTCTTCACCGAAGGCGATTATCACGGCGACCAGTATATCAGCGCGTGGCATCGCAAATTCACCGATGCGGTCATGGCCGACCTCGCGCGGATCCAGACCGAATTTCTTGAGGCTTGGCTGTCCGCCTACATGGCCGACGGCGGATCAGCGACGATGGAGGGCAACGGTTCAAAGGTCTGGCTGGGCCATCCCACGTTTGAGCTGTCACCGCGCTACCGCCGGCCAGAGGGCGACGAGCCGATCGAGGCGCATCTATCGGCGTGGCAGGATGCTCATTACTACGCGACCATGAATGCGCGGGTCGACGCGCTCAAGATGTTCCCGGGCGGCACGGAGGCCATCAAAGCATGTATGCGGGACAAGGGTGTCCAGTGCATTGCGCTGCCCAAGGAGCAGGCAGCATGAGCGCGCTGGCAGTCGCTGGGGCAAACTCATCGCTCGCCCCCTCCCTTCGCCTGTTCGCCAGCGTCCCGCAAAACTTCATCGCCCATGCGGTCAGCGAGCGCGGATGTGAGCCCCTGCTGCGGCGCGGGGAAGTCGCGATCTGCACCGATCAGGAATTTCTCTATCCTGAAGACGGCGGCTGGTACCTGATCGAATATTCGAACGGCACGAACCACCGCGGGCGCGAACGGCGGACGCGGGTGATCGTACAGACCTATCAGACACAGAGCCAGGTTGACGGGCAAACCCGCTGGTGGGCGCGCCGTCCGTCGGAATCGAGGCCCGGCACGTTCAACATGAGCGACGGCCCGTATGACGACCTGAACCACCTTGCCGAGAAGATCGTCGGCCGCGTCGTCGGCATTCACGCGCCCGATCGCGTCGACAGCGATCCCAGCGATCAAGAGCTGTGGGAAATGCTCCGGGATAGTCCATGGCCCTATCCAACGCCTTTCCTGCCCCGCCGCAGCGATCGGAGGGCAGCATGAGCGCGCGCATGTGGTTCGGGCAGTCCAAGAAAATGCCCGCCGATATCGCGCTCGCGCTGATCCCCTCGCTATCCCGACCGCGCTTGGAACGGCTGGTGCATACCCTCATAGAGCGCATGGACGAAGCCGACGGCGATCCCGACATCGAGGCCAATGGCGACGAGTTGGACGGGATCGGCTCGGAGGACGATTTCTGGCCGCACAGGAGCGATGGGACGCCCGGCTGCATCATCAGCGATCCCGACCTTGGCGCTGACGACGAAGGCGAGCCCGATGGTGACGAAGCCGACGGCAGTTGCATCGACGACTGGCCGCGCGGGGCGAAATCGCCACCGGCGTACCTTTCGCACAAGTGGAGTTCGCACCCGTGAGTGGGCCGACGATAGCAACGCCCGGTCTGCTCCTGCGCGTGGAGGCGTTCATGCGGGAGGCCGAAATGCCGCCTAGCGTTTTCGGCCGCGAAGCGATGCGCGACCCCGGATTTGTCGGCGGGCTCCGCAACGGCCGCAAGGCCGGCATTCGGGCGATCCGTCGTGCAGACGCCTTCATGGAGAAATGGCGCGAGGACTATGACGCGGGCCGGGTGTTGCCGGTTGGAGACCGGCGGTTTCGCACTGGCTTCGAAGACACGCCGCTCGCCGATCGCGCAATGCGACAAGCGCGAAACGACAGGTCGCACGCCCTTGCGCTGCTGCTGGCAGCCGCAGAGCGGATAAAATCGGAGATGGGACAATGAGGGCGCCTCGCAACCCCGCGAGCGCTTGGGAAATCGCCATCGCCTTCACCGCTATCGCATTGGTCGCGTTCGGCTTCGCCCTCGCCGATCTTGCCGAACAGGTGCTGCGGTGAGCTGGTGGCGCCTCCGCGCACAGGAGAGGGCAAGGCGCGCCGCCATTGCCCGATCCCGGCAGTTGATGGCTGTGCACAGCAAGCGGGCGGCCCTGATCCGCAGGGCGCTCAAGAGGCAGTTCGTGCGGCCGTAGATCGGGAGATATAACCATATTGGGGGCGTCGGGTTTCGACTCGGCGCCCTTTCTGTAATGTCGGGCTCGGCTGGTCGGCGCCTGTAGTGAGAAGCGGGAGCCTCAGGGCGTGGCGTCGGGCCTCATTGAGGGTCGCGCCCGCCAGTCGCCTAAGCTGTCTCCGCAACCACTGCCTTGGGCGCGATCAGTGACGTCACCTTCCCTGCCCACAGGTCGAGCGCAGCGCGCTTTTCGGGCCCATAGTCGTAGCGCGCATAGGCGCCGAGCGCCTTGCCCCGTTTCGCCGCGATATGGTTCAGCACCGCCTCGATCGTGCTCGGGTTGACCCCCTCGCTTTCCAGCGCCGTCGCCATCGTGCGGCGCAGGTCGTGCAGGCGCCACGCGTCGACCGGCACGCCCTCGGCCTTAGCCATCGTCGCGGCCTCGCTGTCGAGCCTCGCCTTCGCCTTCGACACGCCACTGGCTGCGGTCTTATTGTTCGTCGTGAACACCAAGCCAGACTTCGGCCATTTGTCGGGCAGCGGCACGCCCGGCTTTGTCGCAAGCGCTCCGATCTCGGTCATCGCGAGGTCGGACAGCGGGACCGCGTGCGGCTGCTTGTTCTTCGTCCGGTCGCCGGGAATGAGCCATGTCGCCCCCGCCTTATCGAGTTCCTCCCAGCACATGCCCAGCACCTCGCTACGGCGCTGCCCGGTGATGAGCAGCAAGCGAAACGCTGGCCCGAACGGATAATCAACCTTGCGCGATGCGCGCCAGATGATTGGCAGCTCGGCCTCGGCAAGCACGCGCTCGCGGCTCTCAGGCTTCGCAGGGGCGCTCAGCGCGGCAAAGGGTATATCGTCGACCAGTTCGCGCGCGTGCGCCCATTTCCACAAGATGCGGCCATAGGAGAACATGCTGGAGCGCATGGCGACCTTCCCGGGCGATATGGCGTCCAGCGCAGCCGTCACGTCACCGCGGCCGATCTTGTCGATACGCTTGTCGCCTAGCCGGTCTTTTAAGTGGCGGACGACGGTGCCAGCGATGCGGAGACTCGACGCGCGGCGGGGCTTGCCCTTGCGGTCGGTTTTGTAGCTGTCCAGCCACGCATCGGCGACTTTGGAAAAGGACCGCTCTTTCGCCGCCTTCTGGTCGTTGGCCGCTGCCTCGATCAACTGCGCATGATGGTCGCGAGGATCGACGCCGGCGCGCACCATCTGCTTGATTTCCATCGCACGATCGCGAGCCTGCGAGGGCGTAAACTCGCCGTGGCGGCCGATCGTGTAGCGCTGGTCTGTGCTGGTGCCGCGCAGGCGATACTGCACGATGTAGGTTTTCGCTCCGCCGGGGCTGACGCGCAGGCCGAAACCGGGGATCGCGCTGGTGCCGCCATCCCACAATATCCACTGCTTATCGGTGGGCTGAGCCTCGTCGACAGCGCGCTTTGTCAGCGCCCTCGGCTCGCGTTTCGTCGTCATACTGCCTCCATGCACGGTTTAAGCAGTATGGCGATGAGCAAAATTTATTACAACTGATAAAACCTGCTAACGCCATATCGCTGAGAGGCTTGCAAATGCTGACATTTTTGACCGCCGCGACAAAGCCTGATAAATCCTGCGGCACAATATCCGCTGACTCTTAATCAGCGGGTCCTAGGTTCGAGCCCTAGTGCGTCCACCATTTTCTTCTTGAAAATCATTGAATAATTTTGGGCGGAAGTTTCCGCACTGTCTTAATTATCGATTTAGAATGGTAATTGAGACGGTGAAATTTTTTGCTGCTTTTCCCATTGGCTTCTGGCCGCTAGCTGACGTTCTGCTTTACAAGAATCAAACTCGGAAACCGGACGCTCCGTCCAAATGGACCGGCGCATCGCGAGTTCCCGTAATGCGGAGACTGCGAGCCGAGTTGCCTGTGCTCGCAGCCTTCACAAATCAGCTGGCGGGCTTTGGGCCTGCGTCGGGGACAACGGCCCGCTCTCCGATCGCAGTGACATCGGAATAGTCGCCCGCCACATTTTTGCCGGGCTGTCCGCGGAGCAGCAGGTGGCTGATCGCGGGAAGCACGAACAGGGTCAGCAGCGTCGAGGTGACGAGGCCGCCGATCACGACGATCGCGAGCGGCTTTTGCACCTCGGCGCCGGTTCCGGTCGCGAGCGCCATCGGCACGAAGCCGATCGCGGGCACGATCCCGGTCATCAGCACCGCGCGGACGCGTTCCATGACGCCCTCGCCGATGGCGGCATCGATGGGCTTCCCTTCGTCTATCCGCTGGTTGATGCTCGACATGACGACGAGGCCGTTCAGCACCGTCACGCCGGAAAGCACGATGAAGCCGACCGCGGCCGAGACCGAAAAGGGCAACCCCGTAAGCAGCAGCGAGAAGACGCCGCCCGCGAGCGCCAGGGGGATCGCGGAATAGACCGCAACCGCCTGTCGTACGCCGCCCAGCGCCATGTACAGGATACCGAAGATGGTGGCGAAGATGATCGGGATGACGATCAAGAGCCGGGCGGAAGCCGCCTGGAGATTCTCGAACTGCCCGCCCCATTCGATGAAGCTGCCCGTCGGGAGCTTCACCTGAGCATTTACCTTCTCCTGTGCCTCGGCCACAAACGAGCCGAGGTCATTGCCGCGCACGTTCGCCTGGACGACGACGCGCCGCTTGCCATTCTCGCGGCTGACTTGATTGAGGCCTTCGGAAAAGCCGAATTTCGCCAGTTCGCCGAGCGGGACCGAGGCCCGAGCCCCGCCCTCGCCAGGCAGAAGCACCGGAAGCGCCGCCACCGCGTCGAGATCGTCGCGCGTCGCCGGATCGAGCCGGACGACGATGTCGTAGCGCCGGTCCCCCTCGAACACGATCCCGGCTTCGCGCCCACCGAGCGCGGCCGCGACCGTATTGCTGACGTCCTGCAGGGTCAGGCCGTAGCGGGCGATCGCGTCGCGATCGAATTGGACGTCAAGCACCGGAAAGCCCGCCGTCTGTTCGACCTTGACGTCGGCGGCGCCGGGGACGGTGTTCAATATACCGGCCACCTGCTGCACGGCGCGGCCCATCTCGTCGAGATCGTCGCCGTACAGCTTGATCGCGATGTCGCCGCGCACGCCGGCGATCAACTCGTTGAAACGAAGCTGAATCGGCTGGCTGATCTCGAAGGCATTGCCGACGAGCGGCTCAAGCTTCTTTTCGACGCGTTCGATGACATCATCCTTGGTGCGAACGCCATCGGGCCAGTCGCCGCGCGGCTTCAGGATGATGAAGGTGTCCGAGGCATTGGGTGGCATAGGATCGCTGGCGACTTCCGCCGTACCCGTCTTCGAATAGATGAACGCGACTTCGGGAAGCGTCGAAACCGCCTTCTCGACCTGTAGCTGCATCGCCTGCGACTTGTTCAGCGATGTCGAAGGAATGCGAAGCGCCTGCATCGCGAGATTGCCTTCGCCAAGCACCGGGATGAACTCGCTGCCGAGCAGCCCGAACACCATGATCGCCGCCGCAAAAGTGCCGCCGCCCACACCGATCCACGGCCAGGGACGTGCGATCACGCGTTTCAGCACCGGCTCATACCGGGTCTTCACCCAGGCAATCGCCCGCACTTCCTTCTCGGAAACCTCGCCGCGAATGAGCAGCGCGACCATCGCCGGGACGAAGGTCAGCGAGGCGACGAACGCCCCCGCAAGCGCGAGCAGCACCGTGATCGCCATCGGCGAGAAGGTCTTGCCCTCGACGCCGGTGAAGGTGAGCAGCGGGACGAAGACGAGGAAGATGATCGCCTGTCCGTAAATCGTCGGCTTCACCATTTCGCGCGACGCCTCGAAGACTTCGTGCAGTCGCTCGGCCAGCGACAGGAGCCGCCCTTCATGATGCTGCCGTTCGGCAAGGCGCCTCAGGCAGTTTTCGATGATGATGATCGAGCCGTCGACGATCAGCCCGAAATCGAGCGCGCCGAGGCTCATCAGATTGCCCGACGTGCCGGTGATGTTCATTCCTGTTCCCATGATGAGGAACGAGATCGGGATGACCAGCGTCGCGATGATCGCGGCGCGGATATTTCCAAGCAGCCAGAACAGCACGGCAGCCACGAGAAGCGCGCCTTCGGTCAGATTCTTCTCGACCGTGCCGATCGTCGCGTCGACGAGCTGCGAGCGGTCGAGCACCGGCTTGACGACGATTCCCGGAGGCATCGACTTCGCGACGTCCTTGAGCCGTTCGGCGGCCTCCGATGCGACGACCCGGCTGTTGCCGTTCGCGAGCATCAGGACGGTGCCGACGACAAGCTCCTTGCCGTTTTCGGAGGCCGAACCGGTCCTGAGTTCGCCGCCGATCTGCACGGTCGCGACATCGCGCACCATGACGGGCACGCCGCCACGGCTCGCGACCGTCGCGCGGCTGATCTCGTCGAGCGAACGAATCCGGCCATCGGCGCGAACCAGAAAGGCCTCGCCCCCGCGTTCGACGAAATTCGCGCCGACCGACACATTGGCGCGTTCGAGCGCCTCGGCGAGTTCGGAGAAGGAAATCCCGTAGCTCGCAAGCTTCGCGGCGTCGGGCTGAACGACAAACTGCTTTTCATAACCGCCGATCGAGTCGATGCCGGCGACACCGGGAACCGACCGCATCTGCGGCCGGATCACCCAATCCTGCACCGACCTCAGATAGCCGAGCCTTGCAACTTCGTCGGTCAGCAGTTCGCCGGTCGGGGTGAGATAGGACCCGTCCGGCTGGAAGCCGGGCTTGCCCGCAACCTTCGGATTGTCCTTGGCTGCGGTCGGCGCAAAGTCGACCGTGTACATCAGCACCTCGCCGAGACCCGTCGATACGGGCCCCATCTGCGGCTCGGCGCTGTCGGGCAAGCTGCCCTTGGCCTGCGCCAACCGCTCCGCGACCTGCTGCCTCGCGAAATAAAGATCGGTATGATCCTCGAAGATCACCGTGACCTGGCTGAAGCCGTTGCGCGAGATCGAGCGTGAGCTGTGGATGCCCGGAATTCCCGCCATCGCGGTTTCGATCGGGAAGGTAACGAGCCGTTCGATGTCGAGCGGGCCGAGGTTGGGCTCGACGGTATTGATCTGGACCTGCTTGTTGGTGATGTCCGGCACGGCGTCGATCGGCAGCTTCAGGAGCTGCGTGAGGCCATAGGCGGAGACGATCAGGGTGAGGAGAACCACACCCCAGCGAAAGCGTATCGACGCATCGAGAAGTTTTTCGATCATCTCAATGCTCCGCCTCGCCCTTGCCGAGCTCGCCTTGAGAAGGAAAGCACCCCTGGTCGCAATCGTCGCACCGGGCTTCACGCCATCGACGATCTCGACGCGACCACCGGCGCGCTTGCCGGTGACGACGGTCGTCGTCTGGAAACCCTTCGCGGTCTTCACGAATACAATCTCGCGGCCCTCGACCGTCTGCACCGCCTCTTCGGGAAGCGCGATGAGCGGCGAGTCTGCTGCGCGCGCCGGCTTGATGCGCGCACGCAGGCCCTGACCCGGAGTCAGGCCGCCGATGCCGTCGGGAACAAGGACGATCGTGGCTGTCTTGCTGTCGGGATCGAGGCTCGGGGTGGCCGAGCGCACCGTCGCGTTCATCGTTTCGCTGCCGACGAGTTCGATCACGGCAGTGTCGCCGGGTTTGATCCGCCGCGCATCGGCAGCGAGCACCGAGGCGTTGACCTGGATGCGGCTCGGATCGGAGACCCGGAACAATTCGGTGCCGGCGAGCACATAAGAGCCAAGCTTGGCGTCCGCCTTCGTCACCCGCCCCGAGATCAGGCTCGTCACCGCGAGGGTGCGTCCGTCGCCCGATACTTTCGCAGCCGACGCGGCCGATTGCGAACGCCGCGCCTCGGCCTCAGCCTCGGCGAGCGCTGCGGCGGCCGCTTCCAGATCCTGCTTCGCGGTAATACGCGCATCGAAAAGCTTCTTCTCGCGCGCATAGGTCGAGCGCGCGAGCTGCAGGCGTGCCGAC
Organism: Sphingopyxis sp.; assembly: GCA_015657575.1. Taxonomy (GTDB): domain Bacteria; phylum Pseudomonadota; class Alphaproteobacteria; order Sphingomonadales; family Sphingomonadaceae; genus Sphingopyxis. Next base: position 31,219 of record JACDQN010000420.1, on the reverse strand, counting down.
GCGGAACTCCGTTCGGACGCGATGGCGGCCGCATCGCGGCTTTCCATCACCGCCACGGCTTCACCGGCGCTGACGAAGTCGCCTAGACGGCGATGGATCCGCGTGATCGCGCCGTCGGCGCGCGCGGTCAGGACGGCCTCGCCCTCGGGCGTCAATGCGACGATGCCCTGCGCGAGAATCTCGGAGCCGAGCCCGCCGGCCGCGATCGTCTCGGTGACGATGCCCGCACCCTTGGAGCGCGCTTCGTCCATGAGGATCTGGCCTTCGACATGGTTTTCCTCTTCGTCCTCTGCCGATGCCGCGGCAGGTGCGGGTTCGCTCGGCGCCATCGAGCGTCCGAGCATGATACCGCCGCCGCCGATCACCAGTGCACCGACCGCAACGGCAGCGATCAGGCGGTTCTTATTGTCCAGGTTCAACATGGATGATCCCCCTATTGCGCGCTCGCGCGGCCCAGCGCGGCGATGGCGCGGGCGCGGTCGAGTTGCGCTTCGATGAGTTTGAGATTGGCGCTGGTCAGCGCTTCCTGAGCGTCGATCAGTTCGATGAGCGTGAACTTGCCTTGCTGGTATCCGATCTCGGCGACCCGCGCGGCTTCGTTGGCCTGGAACAGCCCGGCGCCCGACAAGGCAGCGAGCCTTTCGTTCGCCGCCGCCAGCAACAGTTCCGCTTCGCGCCGCGAATAGCGGGTGTCGAGCCGGGTCTGCGCAAGCTGCGCCTCGGCCGCATCGCCCTCCGCGCGCGCAGCATGGATATTGCCGCGGTTGCGATTGAAGAGCGGCAGCGGGATCGAGACGCTGACGAGGAAGGCGGTGTCCCTGCTCTCGCGAAAGCTCCGTATCCCGCTCGTCGCCGTGATGTCCGGTACGCCTTCGGCCTGCGCGAGACGAACCCGCGCCGAAGCGGCATCGCGCTCGGCAGCCGCCAGGCGTTCGTCGAGACTCTGCGCGTTGGGCGGCAAGGCGGGCGGTACGGGCATATCCTGGACCGATGCCGACAGCTCGCCATCGTCGCTATCGATCAACAGCGTGAGACGCTGCCTCGCGGTGAGCAGTTCGGACGCCGCCCGCAGATCATCGGCTTTGGCCTCGGCGAGCAACGCATCGGCGCGCAGCTTGGTGAGCGGCGGATCGCGGCCCACGTCGACGAGCGTCTCGGCGATACGGGTAAGTTCGACCGCCCGCGCCAGGACCTTGCGTGCAAGGTCCGCGCGATCTTCGGATGCCCGCAGCTCGGCATGCGCGACGACGATGTCGTAGGCGAGGTCGGCCTCCACCCGGCTCAGCGCAATCTGCGCATAGTCACGCTCGGCGGCGGCAACGTCCTTTCGCGCCCGCCGCTTGCCACCGAGCTCGAACGGTTGCGCCACCGACACCGTCGTCTCGGTGGCTCGGAAGGTGCGATAGGGACCGGTACCGCTGAAGTTTTCGACTTCGACGGAAACCTCGGGGTTCGGCCGGACGCCCGCCTGGATGGCGCGCCCCTCGGCGGCTTTGAGTTCGGCCCGCGCCTTGGCGACGCGCGGCGAGACTTGCTGCCCGCGCGCCAGCGCGTCGGACAGGGTAACGGGTTCGGCGAAGGCCGGGCCCGTCACGGCCAGCATCCCTGCAAGCAGCAGGGTGCCCAGTGATTTCGACATAAATACTCCTGGTCAGTGCATGACGACGCAGGCGAAAGCCTGCGCGAAGCAGTGATCAGGCGGCGGGAGGCTGGACGGGGGGCGCGGTCGCGTAGGAGGTGAGCACTGCCGCAGGTCGACCGAAGAACAAGTCTTTCGGTGCGGGCATATCTGCAGCCAGCGAGCGGCCATTCAGCTCAGCGCAGGCTGAGCAATGATGATGATCGATATGAAGCGGCGGCGCATTATCCGAGGGTTTCTGATCCACATCCGTCGTTACAGCGAGCATGTCGCAATCGACGTCAACGACTTCCATCGCATGCCCCGCCTCCGCACCCGCCATAGCGGGAACGACCACGCTGCCGAACAGCAGCGATATCGCAAGGACAAGGCGGGCGAGGACGACCGACATCGCTCGCGGCCTATCATGGAGATGGCGGCGCCGCAACGCGGCCGGGCGCGAAACCCCTTCATTTCCGTTTTCGGTCAACCGTCGTCCCAATGAATTCACTTCGAGTCGGCGAGCCTCTTAAGGCCCGTAGCAACTACAGGGTCAAGAGCGGCGCGGCATATCGTGTGCCCGCCGCAACCATGTGCAAGGGGTTCGCCGATATCATCAAATCAATCTTTTCCAATTTATCGAACATAGTGGATAGTTTTATCTGACTGTTTCGCACAACAGCGCCGATCTAAACAGACCTCATCCCGACAGGATCGGGATTTCGGAATAGCAAGATTGGAGAGTCAGCCATGTCGATCAAAGCCACTCCCACGCCCGCGAAAGCCCTGCTGGATCCCGGCAATCACGCGTTGGTCCTTATCGATTTCCAGTCGCAGATGGCCTTTGCGACCAAGTCGATCGCCCCTGAACTGCTGCGCAACCATGCCGCGCTCGTCTCGAACGCCGCCGCCGGCTTCAACGTCCCCACTATCCTGACCACGGTCGCCGAAAAGAGCTTCTCGGGGCCGATGTTCGACGAGATCGTCAATGCCTTTCCGGGGCAAGCCATGCTCGACCGCACCAGCATGAACACCTGGGAAGACGCCGCCGTGATCGACGAGGTCAACCGCATCGGCAAGGACCGCATCGTCTTCGCCGGCCTGTGGACCTCGGTCTGCATCGTGGGGCCCGTTCTCTCGGCGCTCGAACAGGGCTTCGAAGCCTATGTCATCACCGACGCCAGCGGCGACATTTCGGAAGAAGCGCATGAACGTGCCGTCGAACGCATGGTGGAGGCCGGTGCGAAGCCGATCACGTCGCTGCAATATCTGCTCGAACTCCAGCGCGACTGGGCGCGCGCCGAAACCTATGACCTGACTACCGGCATCGCCCGCAAATGGGGCGGCGCTTACGGGCTTGGCATTACCTATGCCAAGACGATGTTCGGCGCGTCCGAAGGCGGCCACTGACACCTCCGGGGCCGGGCGTCCTCCGCCCGGCAATTTTCCCTATCATTTCAGCTCCCCGAAGGAATTTGTCATGAGCTATGTTACCACCAAGGACGGCGTCGAAATCTTCTATAAGGACTGGGGCCCAAAAGATGCCCAGCCGATCGTTTTTCATCATGGCTGGCCGCTGTCGTCGGACGACTGGGACATCCAGATGCTCTTCTTCCTCGCCAACGGCTATCGCGTCGTCGCGCACGACCGCCGCGGCCACGGCCGATCGGAACAGGTGAGCGACGGTCATGACATGGATCATTATGCGGCCGACGCCGCGGCCGTGATGGAGCATCTCGACCTCCGGAATGCGATCCATATCGGCCATTCGACCGGAGGCGGCGAAGTGGCCGCCTATGTCGCCCGCTACGGCATTCCGCAAGGCCGCGTCGCCAAGGCGGTGCTGGTCAGCGCGGTCCCGCCGATCATGCTGAAAACCCAACGCTATCCGGGCGGCCTCCCGATCGAGGTTTTCGACGGCATCCGCAGCGAACTCGCCGCCAATCGCTCGAAATTCTTCCGCGACCTTCCCTCGGGTCCCTTTTACGGCTTCAACCGCGACGGTGCGAACGTCATTCCCGCGGTGATCGACAATTGGTGGCGTCAGGGCATGATGGGCAGCGCCAAGGCGCATTACGACGGGGTGAAGGCCTTTTCGGAAACCGACCAGACCGACGATCTGACGGCGATCAACGTGCCGACCCTCATCCTACACGGCGACGACGACCAGGTAGTCCCGTATAAGAACGCTGGCGTCCTGCAGGCCGAAATCCTTCCGAACGCGACGCTGAAAATCTACGAGGGCTTCAGCCATGGCATGCTGACCGTCAACGCCGACATCATCAACCCCGACCTGCTCGCCTTCGTGCAGGCCTGAGGCAATAAGGGAGACGGATCCATGAAGATCTACCTCGTCTCGCTAGGCGCCGGATTGCTTGCCGGTCTCGTCTACAGCCTGCTTGGCGTCCGTTCTCCCGCCCCTCCTGTCGTCGCGCTCGTCGGGCTGGCGGGGATACTGCTCGGCGAACAGATCGTGCCCGTCGCCAAGCGCTTCACCGACCGGAGCGAGCTGGCCCGCTTCGTCCGCGAGGATTGCGCGCCGCATATCCTCGGCACAACCGCCCCCCGAAAGGAGGATGACGCATGAACCCGATCACCCGCCGCCAGGCGCTCGCCGGCGCTGCCACCACCGCCCTTCTCACCGCATCGGAGAGTTTTGCCATGACCCAGCCCGACCTCGTCATCGTCAACGCGAAGGTGACCACGCTCGACAAGGCCAATCCCAAGGCGCAGGCGGTCGCGATCCGCGACGGCAAATTCCTGCGCGTCGGCAGCGAGCAAGAGGTCCGCGCAGCCGCCGGCCCCGATGCGACCGTCATCGACGCCAAGGGCCGCCGCTTGATCCCCGGGCTGATTGACAGTCACATCCACGTCATCCGGGGCGGGCTCAACTATAATATGGAGCTGCGCTGGGATGGCGTGCCGAGCCTCGCCGATGCGATGGCGATGCTCCGGAAGCAGGCCGCGAACACGCCGCCCCCGCAATGGGTGCGCGTCGTCGGTGGCTTCACCGAACATCAATTCGCCGAAAAGCGCCTGCCCACGCTCAACGAAATCAACGCCGCGGCCCCCGATACGCCGGTGTTCATCCTCCACCTCTATGACCGGGCGCTGCTCAACGCTGCCGCGCTTCGCGCCGTCGGTTATACGAAGGATACGCCGAACCCGCCGGGCGGCGAGATCGTCCGCGACGCGGCCGGCAACCCGACCGGCCTGTTACTGGCGCAACCCAACGCCGTGATCCTCTATTCGACGCTCGCCAAAGGGCCGAAGCTGCCTGAGGAATATCAGGTCAATTCGACCCGCCATTTCATGCGGGAGCTCAATTCGCTCGGCGTCACCAGCGTCGTCGACGCCGGCGGCGGGTTCCAGAATTATCCCGACGATTATCAGATCATCGAAAAGCTGCATGCGGACGGCGAGATGACGCTGCGCATCGCCTACAACCTCTTCACGCAAAAGCCGAAGGAAGAGCTGAAGGACTTCGCGACCTGGTCGACGCAGGTAAAGCCGGGCGATGGCGACGACACCTATCGCCACAATGGCGCGGGCGAGATGCTCGTCTATTCGGCCGCCGATTTCGAGGATTTCCGCGTCGAACGCCCCGACATGCCGCCGAGCATGGAAAGCGACCTCGAACCCGTCGTGCGCCTGCTTGCCGAGCGTAAATGGCCGTGGCGCCTCCATGCGACCTACGACCAGACGATCAGCCGCGCGCTCGACGTGTTCGAAAAGGTCGATCGCGACATTCCGTTGTCGGGCCTCAACTGGTTCTTCGACCATGCCGAGACGATCAGCGAGCGCAATATCGACCGCATCGCGGCATTGGGCGGCGGCATCGCGGTGCAGCACCGGATGATGTTCCAGGGCGAATATTTCATCGAACGCTATGGCGCCAAGGCGGCCGAGGCGACCCCGCCGATCAAGCGGATGATGGAGGCCGGCATCCCCGTCGGCGCGGGGACCGACGCGACGCGCGTCGCGAGCTACAACCCCTGGGTCTCGCTGTCATGGCTCGTCACCGGCAAGACGCTCGGCGGCACTACGCTCTATCCCGTGCGCAATCGGCTCGACCGCGAAACCGCGCTGCGGCTGTGGACCGAAAAGAACACATGGTTCTCGAACGAGGTCGGCAAGAAGGGCCAGATCAAGAAAGGCCAGCTCGCCGACCTCGCGCTGCTGTCGGACGATTATTTCGGCGTCGCCGAAAGCGAGATCGTCCATCTGCGCGCGGTGCTGACCATCCTCGGCGGCAAGGTCGTGCATGGCGAGGGCGACTATGGCCCCATCGCCCCCGCGCTGCCCAAGCCGATGCCCGACTGGTCGCCCGTCGCGACCTTCGGCGGCCATTATCGCCGTCCCGAAGGCGCCCAGAAGATGGCGGCGGCGTGCGGCTGCGCGAGCGCTTGCAACGTCCATGGGCACGACCATGCCGCGGCGCTCGGCTCCCATGTCCCCGCCGCCGACGTCCAGAGCTTCTGGGGCACCTTCGGCTGCGGTTGCTGGGCGGTCTGAACGATGAACACCCCTGCCCCTATCGCCCGCCTGCTCGGCGACAATCGTTTCGCGGTCCTCGCCGCGACCCTGCTCACCCTGCCCTATTGGACGAGCGGCATCGCCAAGCTGTTCGACCTTGGCGGCGCGCTCGGCGAAGCACGGCACTTCGGCCTTGAGCCCGCCGCACTGGTCGTCGCGCTGACCATCGCCGTGCAGATCGGCGGCTCGCTGCTGGTCATCCTCGGTCGCCAGGCCTGGCTCGGCGCCGGCGCGCTCGGCGTCTTTACCGCCGCCGCGACGCTGATCGCGCACCCCTTCTGGCAGGTCGCCGATCCGATGGCGCGCTTTCACGAGCGCAACACCTTCCTCGAACATGTCGGGCTGATCGGCGGGCTGATGCTCGCCGCGATCCTGCGCGAGCGCAGGGCATGACGCAGCCCCCCGCCCCTGCCGCGACAGCCGCCTCCGAGCGCCCGCTCGCTAGCCCGATGTTCCGGGCGCTGTGGATCGCGACGATCGTCTCCAACATCGGCACCTGGATGCACGATGTCGGCGCGGGCTGGCTGATGACCTCGCTGTCGCCCGACCCGCTGATGGTCGCACTGGTGCAGGCCGCGACGACCTTTCCGATGTTCGCGCTGGCGCTGCCGGCCGGGGCGCTCGCCGATATCGTCGACCGCCGCCACCTGCTGATCGGCGCGCAGCTGTTCGGGCTGGTCGGCGCCGCCGGGCTTGCCGCGATCACCTTGTCGGGGTTCACGACCGCTTGGGTGCTGCTCGTCTTCACCGCGCTGATCGCGGTCGGCGCGGCCTTCTCCGCGCCCGCCTTCCAGGCGATCGTGCCCGAACTGGTTGGCAAGCAGGCGCTGCAACAGGCGGTCGCGCTCAACTCGCTGGGGGTCAATATCGCGCGTGCGATCGGCCCCGCATTGGGCGGCGTCATCATCGCCGCCTCGGGTCCCGCCGCCGTCTTTGCGGTCAACGCGCTGTCGGTCGTCGGCGTCATCATCGTCCTGTTCCGCTGGCACCGCGCGGCGCCCGACCGCCATCTGCCCGCCGAGCATATGGTCGGCGCGATGCGCGCGGGGCTGCGCTACGCGATGCGCGCACCCGAATTGCAGGTCGTGCTGATCCGCTCGGTCGGCTTCTTCGTCTTTGCCAGCGGCCTCTGGGCGCTGCTGCCGATCATCGCGCGGCGCGACCTCGGGCTCGGCCGGCGGGCTATGGCGGGCTGCTCACCTTCATGGGGCTCGGCGCGATCGGCGGCGCAATGCTGATGCCGAAGCTGCGCGGACGGATGGGCGCGAATGCGATCACGCTGGCCGCTTCGGTCCTGCTTGCCGCGGCGATGGCGGCCCTCTCACTGGCGAGCAGCTTCTGGACCGCATCGGCGGCGCTTTTCGCCGCGGGGCTCGCGTGGATCGCGATGATGGCCTCGCTCAACGGCGGCGCGCAGGCGACCTCGCCCGGCTGGGTCAAGGCGCGTGCGCTCGCCATCTATCTGCTCGTCTTTCAGGGATCGATGGCGGGGGGATCGGCGCTTTGGGGATCGGTCGCGTCGCGCATCGGCGTACCATCGACCCTGCTCGTCGCGGCAGCTCTGCTCGCCCTCGCCGGGCTGGTGCTCGCCTGGCGCTTCCCGCTCGACAAGGCGAGCGCGCTCGATCTCGCGCCCTCGGCGCACTGGCCGGCCCCGCTCGTCGACGGTATGGTCGAGCATGATAGCGGCCCGGTGCTGGTGACGGTCGAATATCGCATCGACCCCGCACAGGTGCCCGCCTTTCTGGCCGAAATGCAGAAGATGCGCCGTATCCGCCGCCGCGACGGCGCGATCCACTGGGGCATTTATGAGGACACCTCCAATCCCGGCACAGTGATCGAAAGCTTCACCGTCGAAAGCTGGCTCGAGCATCTCCGCCAGCACGACCGTGTGACGAATGCCGACCGCGTGCAGCAGGAGGCGCTGCGCGCTTTCCAGACCGGCGACACGCCCCCGGTCGTGCGCCACTTCGTCACGCGCCACTGATGCGTGCGCTCGCCCTCCTCGCCGCGCTGCTGCCCTTTGCAGCGCCGGCGCAGGAGGCCCAGCAGACGAACCTTCGCTACGACGAGGACTGGTCCATTCTGGCGGATGCCCCACGGGAGGGATGGCGCGCGGCGAAATTTCTTCCGCTCACGGACGACGGCTCGGCCTATTTGACGTTAGGCGGCGAAGCCCGCGCACGGTTCGAGGGGTTCGACGACAATCTGTGGGGCGACCCGCCCGCCCCCGACGACGGCTACCTCTGGCTGCGCGTCATGCCCCACGCCGATCTTCACGCCGGCCCGGCGCGCGTCTTCGTGCAGGGCATCGCCGGCTATGCGCGCAGCGTCGGCGCGGGCAAGGGGCCGGCGGACGAAACCGGAATCGACCTGCTGCAGGGCTTTGCCGATATACGCCTACCGCTCAGCGGTCACGGCAGCCTGACCGTTCGCGGCGGGCGCGAGCTCATCGCGCTGGGGTCCGAACGGCTCGTCGGCGTCCGCTATGGCCCGAACATTCCGCAGGCCTTCGACGGCGTCCGCGCGATCGTCGAGCATGGTCCGGTCCGTATCGACGCCTTCCACCTGCGGCCCGTCGCGGTGGGCAGCGGCGATTTCGACGACCGAACCTCGAAGACGCGGCGGCTGGCCGGCGTCTATGCGACGCTCGCGCCCGCAAGAGACATCGGCATCGACGCCTATTGGCTCGGCTATGAAAATGAAGCGGCCCGATTTGCCGGTCGCGCCGGTCGCGAAACGCGCGACACCTTCGGCCTGCGCTTCTTTGGGAAGCGCGGCGACCTCGGCTGGAACTGGGAGGCCATGCTGCAGCGCGGACGGTTCGACGGCGACCCGATCCGCGCCTGGTCGCTGGCGACAGAAACGTCGTGGAGCTTTTCCCAAGCGCCGCTCAAGCCGCGCGTGCGCCTGCGCGCCAATATCGCGAGCGGCGACCGCGATCCCGCCGACCGCCGGCTCGGCACCTTCAACGCGCTTTTTCCCAAGGGCAAATACTTCGGCGAGCTGTCGCCGATCGGCCCGCGCAACATCGTCAATGTCCATCCCAGCGTCGATTTCGATTTCGGCAAAGGCGTGACGGTCGAACTGGTCGCGGCGCGTTTCTGGCGCGAGAGCCGCGGCGACGGCATTTACGATATTCCCGGCGGGCTTCTCCGTCCGGCAGGCGGCAGCGACGCGCGGCATATCGGCGATCAGGTCGAAATCTCGGCGGGTTGGCAGGCCAGCGCCCTGCTGTCCTTTACCGCCTCGCTCTCGGCATTTCGTCCCGGTTCCTATATCCGCGATACCGGCCCGCGCGGACGATCCATATGGTCGCGCCGAGGCGATGCTGAAACTCTAAAGGTCGATCATGCCGGCCAATTCGGCATCATTCTGTCCGAGCGTGACGAACTGTTCGAGCAGCCAGGACGCCGCTGGCCCCGGCGGCGTGTCGCGGCGCCAGACGCCGGCAAAACGATAGGTACCGCCCGGATGATCGGGCATCGCGAGCTGCACCAGCGTTCCCGCGACCAGATCGGGCTCGATCATCGGCAGCGGCATGTTGCCCCAGCCGATCCCCTCGCGCAGCAGCGCATGTTTGGCGCCGAGGTCTGCAAGACGCCAGGTCTTGGGGCTCATCACCGAATAGTCGCGCCCTTCGGTAAAGCGCGACCGGTCGGTCAGGACGAGCTGCGTATAATCGCGCCCGGCTCCTGGCGGGATCCGCTCCATCCTGCCGAGCGGATGGTCGGGCGCGGCCACCGGTACCATCGGGATCGATCCCGCCGCAACGCACTCTACTCCTTCGACTCCGGCGGCCAGCGGCCCCGAAATGCCGAGGATGGCCTTGCGGTCGAGGATCATCGCGGTGATCGCGCCCAGCGCCTCGACATGGAGCCGAAGCTGCACCGTTGGAAACTCCGCCGCAAAGGCGCGCAGCACCTTGCCGAGCCGCTCGGATGGCAGCATCACGTCGACCGCCAGATCGACCTCCGCCTCCAGCCCGTCGAGCATCCCCTTCACCTTGGCGCGCAGACCGTCGATACCGACCGAAATTGTGCGCGCCTCCGACAGCAGGGCGCGGCCCGCGACGGTGAGCTGCGGCTTACGCGTCCCCTCGCGTTCGAAGAGCGTCAGCCCAAGCTGCGCCTCGAGATTGGAAATCCCATAGCTGATCACCGATACGGCACGGTTAAGCTGGCGCCCAGCCGCCGCGAAGCTGCCCGTATCGACGATAGCAAGGAAGATACGAAGCTGGTCCAGCGTCGGCGTGCCAGGGTTATTCACTTTTCCATTTCCTCGAACGTTCTGACAAATTTTATCCCACTGATCCAAATGGCTTGCAATGCTTAAATCCCCCTCAACGGCGGCCGATCCCGGTTCGCCACGGAGACAGCAAATGATCGAACTTCGTCCTTTCGACAGCCTGGGCGGCGCCAACCACGGCTGGCTCAATGCCAAGCATCATTTCTCATTTGCGGGATATCACGATCCCGCGCGCACGAGTTGGGGCAATCTGCGCGTGTGGAACGACGACACGATCGAGCCGCAGACCGGCTTTCCGCCGCACCCGCACCGCGACATGGAAATCATCACCTATGTCCGCGAGGGCGCGATCACGCACCAGGACAGCCTCGGCAACAAGGGCCGCACCGAAGCGGGCGACGTGCAGGTGATGAGCGCCGGCACCGGCATCCGCCATTCGGAATATAATCTGGAGGACGTCACGACGAAGATCTTCCAGATCTGGATTCTGCCCACCCGCGACGGCGAAGCGCCACAGTGGGGCGCCAAACCCTTTCCCAAGGGCGAACGTTCGGGCAAGTTCGTGACGCTGGCATCGGGCTATGACAACGACGGTGAGGCGCTGCCGATCCGCACCGACGCCCGAGTGGCCGGCGCTACGCTCCGCGCCGGCGAGGTTGCAGAATATCCGCTGGGCAAGGACCGCAAGGCCTATCTCGTCCCAGCAAAGGGCGCGGTGCAGATCGACGATGTTCGCGTAAATGCCCGCGACGGCGCGGCGATCAGCGATATGGAGGTGCTGCGCGTCACAGCGATCGAGGACAGCGAAATCGTCCTCGTCGACGCCGCCTGACAATGACCGGAGCGCCGCCTTTGACGGCGCTCCCCTGGGGAGAATGAGGATGATCCGTTTCAGGGACCGCGGCGCGCGTGGTCGCCACCAGGGCGGCCAGATCGACGCCCATCACAGCTTTTCCTTCGCCGATTACAACGACCCCAAATATATGGGTTTCCGCGCGCTCAGAGTGCTCAACGAGGATCGCGTCGTGCCAGGCGCCGGACTCCCCGAGCATGGACATCAAGATATGGAGATCGTGACGATCGTGCTGAAAGGCGCCATCGAACACCGCGACGACCTCGGAAACAGCGCGATCATCCGCGCGGGCGAAGTCCAGCGGATGAGCGCGGGCACCGGAATCCGCCACAGCGAACGCAATCCGAGCGCCGACGAACGCACCCACCTGCTCCAGATATGGATCATTCCGGCCGAGACTGGCGGCTTGCCGTCTTACGAGCAGAAATCCTTTACCACGAGCGGGGTTCGCAACCGCTGGATTACCGTCGCGAGCGGCGACGGGCGCGAGGGATCGCTGACGCTGCGTCAGGATAGCGTCATGGCGATCGCCCGTCTTGACGACGGCAAGTCGATTGAACGCCAACTCGACCCGACGCGTGGATATTGGGTGCAAGTTGTCGGCGGCATTATCGCTCTCAACGGGATCGAAATGCGTGAAGGTGACGGCGCAGCGATGACCTTGGAAGACACGCTCTCCATCGAGGCGGATACCGAAGCCGAAGTCCTGCTCATCGACCTGCCGTGATTGGCCGACAGAAGAGGGAGAAATCGGGACTATCATTTCGACACGGTGTAAGCCCATGAAGATGGTCCATGAGGAGGGAGCCAGCCGTCGCGCTTTGCCGAAGAGCGATATTGAACACGACGAGCATATCGACTTCGTAGAGATTGATGCGTCCTTTGAGGCCGACAAGCTGGAAGCCGTCGACGTCTCGGCGAGCTCTGCTTGAACGTCATGGACGATATGGGATCGAGTCCGGCGCGATAACGCCGACTTGACGCGCATAGCGGAGCCACGCTTCGGCGAGAGCCTCGCTCCTTGCAGGTTCGAGAAGCGAGAGATCGCGCGTTTCGCCCGGATCGTGGGCGATATGGAACAGCCTCCACACGCCATCGCCAACGTCGGTGAGCTTCCAGTTGCCCTGACGGTAAGCCCGCGAACCGAATAACTCCGAACCGACGCCGTCGGTGTCGTCGTAGACCCGTGCTTTCGGGTTGCGGAGCCAGGCCCGCCATGAGCGGCCGGTGATCGGGCGCACCGCCCTGCCCCCGACGTTGGTTTCCGCCGGGTTTACCCCCGCCAGTTCGAGCAGGGTCGGCGCCACGTCGGCGACCGACAGAAATTGCGCCTCGGCGCCTTCGCGCCGCGGAATGCCGGCGCCGCTTACGAAAGCCACGGCGCGCGTTCCGCCTTCGCTCTGATAGCCCTTGGTCAGCCACGACGGCGCCGTCGCCGCCTGCGCCCAGCCGGCGCCATAGGTGATGTAGGAAGACGCTGCGCCGCGGTTGTCGAAGCCGTTATCGGCCCCCTTCAATCTGGCCGCGAGCATTTCGGCGCCCGTCGTCTCGACATCCAGGGCTTCGGCGCCATTGTCGGCGAGGAAGAGGATCACCGTATTATCGAGTTCGCCCGACGCACGCAGCGCTTCGATCACCCGGCCGATATTCTGGTCCATGCGATCCACCATCGCGGCATATATCTCCATATTGCGCGCGGAGACCCGCTGCTGCTCGGCGGTCAGCGAATCCCAGCTGCCATCGCGGTTGCGCGGCGTGTGGGGGACGACGTCGGGCGACAATATGCCGAGTTCCCGCTGGCGCGCGAGACGGCGATCGCGCAGCACGTCGAACCCGTCGTCGTAACGCCCCGCATAGCGCGCGATATCTTGCGGATGCGCCTGGAGCGGCCAGTGCGGCGCCGTGAACGCCAGATAGGCGAAGAAGGGCCGCTCCGCCCCTGCCCCGCCCGCTCGCCGAGGAAGTCGATCAACCGCGTCGCGAAATAGTCGCTCGAATAGAAATCGGCGGGCAGTGCCGTCAGCGGCTTGCCCTGCTCGGTGTAGGTTGCCGTGGTACCGACGTCGATGCCGAAATGATTGTGCCCGCCCTGCAGCAGTGCGAAGCTGCGCTGGAACCCGCGCGCATGCGGGTCCTGCTCGGGCGTCAGGCCGAGATGCCATTTCCCGGAAAAGAGCGTGCTGTAGCCGCCCGTTACGAGCCGCTCGGCCAGCGTGGCGACGTCGCTGCGCAAATAGCCCTCATATCCCCGCTTGCCCTTCTGGTTCGGGCGGATCATCTCCGCCATCGTGCCGAGGCCCGCGATATGGTTGTCGGTTCCCGAGAGCAGCATCGAGCGCGCCGGCGAGCAGGTCGGTGCCGTGTGAAACCCCGCGAGACGGATGCCCGCGAGCGCCAGCCGGTCGAGGTTCGGCGTCCTTATCTCGCCCCCGAAGGCGCCGATGTCCGAATAGCCGAGGTCGTCGGCAACGATGACGAGAAAATTCGGCCGTCGCTCCGTCGCCCGCGCAGGGACGGCAACGATCGCGAAAGCAAGCAGTAGCGAAGCAAGGCCTTTCATGGAATTTCCTTGTTATGGGAGAAGGGCGGCGCGCCGCGGGCGAATGAAACCCGGGCGCGCCGCAGTCTGGACCGGCGCCATCGCAGGATGGGAGAAAGGGGCTGACGCCGGCCGATTTCGATCAGGCAGGCTCGTACTGAACGGCCTTTTCCTGCCGCACCGTCCGGCTGCGGCGCCCGTCGATCGCCACCGGAACCTCGCCGTGGATCGTCGCGCGGCGCAGCGTCCGGCGCTGGAGCCCGAAGTCGGCGGTGGCGCGGTGCTGCGTCGCCTGATTGTCCCAGATGGCGACGTCGCCTTCCCGCCAGCGCCAGCGCACGACATTCTCAGGCTTGGTGATATGATCCTGCAGCGTCTGGAACAGCCGCGCGCTGTCGGTCTGGTTCAGCCCGACGAATTGCTTGACGAAATGTCCGAGCAGCAGGCTGCGCTGGCCGCTGACAGGGTGGACGCGCACCACCGGATGTTCGGTCTCATAGACGGTCGAGGCGAAGACGTTGCGATGCTCCTTGATCCGCTTCGCCGCGCTTTCGGCGTCGGGCGCCGACTGCAGGATTGACGCATAATCGTAGAGGTTTGTGTGCGTCGCCCAGAGGTTATTCACCAGCTGGCGCAGCACCTCGGGCAGGCCCTCGTACGCGGTCTCGCCATTCGCCCATTGGGTATCGCCGCCCGCTTCGGGGATGGTGATCGCGCGCAGGATCGACGCCTTGGGATAGGCATCGACGAAGGTCACGTCGGTGTGCCAGCTGGACGCCGCATAACCCTCGCGGCTGTCGAGTTCGAGCAGGTAGCGAGAGCCTTCCGCAACGGGGACCGTCGGGTGCGCGACCGGATCGCCGAGCAATGCTGCGAAATCCTCATGCTCCTGGTCGGTCAGATGCTGCTGGTCGCGGAAGAACAGCACCTTGTGCCGCACCAGCGCGGCCTCGATTGCCTGCACCACCGGCGCCGGCAGGTCGCCGGAAAGCTCGACGCCATGGACGATCGCGCCGATCGTGCCGGTCACCGGCGTGATATTGAGCGGGATGTTCCTGTCGCGGGCATTGGCATAGCTTGTGTGAAGGTCCGTCATATCAGTCTCCTTTGAATAATCGGTTGCGGCGGGGGTCATTCGGCGAAGGCGTAATCGGGCGGCCCCGGATCGAGCTGTCGACGAATTTCGGCGTGCGCCGCCTCGTCGAGCGGGAAGCGCGCGATGAGGGCGGCGGACAAGGCATGGGCGATGGCAGGGCCAAGCGCGAAAACGAGCAGCAGGCCGGTCAGCGCCTCGGGGCTGTTGACGCCCTTCGGGTCGAAGCCGAGCCAGCTGACGAGCGGCAGCGCGATGCCGATGGCAACCGCGGTGGCAGTCTTTCCGGCCAGGCTGAACACCGAATAATAGAGGCCCGTCCGGTCCTCGCCGCTGTCGAACCGGTGCTTGTCGGCAACGTCGGCGACGATGGCGCGCAGCATCAGATTGCCCGATCCCTGCGCGAGCCCCTGTGCCAGCGTCAGTGCGAGCAACAGGCCGAAGGTGTCGGGGGTGACGAGCAGCAGCGCGAGGTTGATCGCGACCTGCACCAGTTCGCCCGCCACCGCGGTGCGATGCTTGCCATAGCGCCGCCCGATCTTGAGCCAGATCGGCCCTGCAAAGATGCCGAAGACGAACTGGAAGAGGAACAGCCCGCCGGCCCATTCGGGGCGGCCCATGTAGAAGGTCACGAAAAAGACGATCAGTGCGGCGCGAATATTCTGCGCGAGCGTCACCGCGAAATCGGATGCAAGGACGCGGAGCAGCAATGGCTCGCCGGTGATCGCGCGAACCGTTTCCCGGAGGCTCGGCTTGCCGGCAGGGACCGGGGGCAACGGCGGTTCGCGAAGCGCGGTGAGCGTCAGCACCAGCGCGGGCACGATCGACAGCAGAACGAGCCCGCCCATCAGCGAGAGCTGGAGATGCCCATCGCCGGGGCGGAGCTGGTCGGCGATCGTCGGCAGGATCAGCGTGAGCAGCAAAGCCGAAGAGGTCACGACGGTCTGATATGTCGCGATGCGCGTGCGCTGGTGATAGTCGCCCGAGACTTCGCCCGACCAGGCCTGGAACGGGATCTGCACCGCCGTCCAGCCGAGGTAGAAGAAGAAGAGCACGATGCCGAGCGAGAGCGGCGTCACGCCGAAGGGCGGGA
Organism: Sphingopyxis sp.; assembly: GCA_015657575.1. Taxonomy (GTDB): domain Bacteria; phylum Pseudomonadota; class Alphaproteobacteria; order Sphingomonadales; family Sphingomonadaceae; genus Sphingopyxis. Next base: position 15,239 of record JACDQN010000420.1, on the reverse strand, counting down.
AGAAGAGGAAGATCGACGACAGGCCGAACACGACCCCGCCCGCCGCGATCCACGGCTTGCGGCGGCCATAGATGCTGCGGGTGCGGTCGCTGAGCGATCCCATCACCGGATCGGCGATCGCGTCCCACAACCGGCCGAGCAGGAAGATGACGCCGATCACCGTCAGCGACAGGCCATAGTCGCGCGCGTAGATGGCGGGCAGATAGACGCCGAGCGGAAGCCCGGCGGCGGCGAGCGGCACCGCAATCGCCGAGAAGCGGGCGAGTTCGCCGGCGGTGGGGGGCGGAGCGCCGCTCATCACAGCTTGGTCCGCAGCGTCGCGCCGATCGTGCGCGGTTCGCCGATCAAAGCGGTGACGATGCCGGTGACGGCCGGCGACAGCGTCTGAAAATAATTTTTGTCGAACAGATTGCGCGCCCAGATCGACAGGTCGAACAGACCGTCGTCGGTCTTGAAACCGATCCGCGCGTTCGTGATGCCGTAAGCCGGAACATTGCCATATCGGCTGTTGCTCGACGAGGTGTTGAACGACGAGCGATGCGAGAAATCGGCGTGGACATAGGCCGACAAGTCGCGCCCGCCGAGATTGCCGAGCGGTGCCGACAGGTCGCCGCCGAGCGTATAGGTGAATTTGGGGACGCCCGGCAGCTGCTCGCCCGTCAGATCCTGTACCGCGACCGTTCCGGGAATCTGCAATTCCGGCGCCTGCGGTGCATTGGGATAATTGCTATAGGTCGTGTCGGCATAGGCGACCGACGCGTAGAAGCTGGCCCGATCGCTCGGCGCGACGCTGAGATCGCCTTCGACACCCCGCGACCGCACGCCCGGAATATTGGCGATATATTGGCGGACGTTGACCGAACTCGCGATCTGTTCGGTGATCGCCGTCTGATAGTCGCTGATTTCGGTCCAATAGCCCGCGACGTTCAGCGTGACCTTGCGATCGAACCATTGCGACTTGATGCCCAGTTCGTAACTATCGACCTTTTCCGGCGCGACGTCGGACTGGACCCCCGCCGGCAAGTTGGTGAGATTGAGCCCGCCCGACTTGTTGCCGCGCGAATAGGTCGCATAGGCGAGCGCATCGCCCGAGAACTGCCACGACAGCGTCGCGAGGCCCGAGAGGCTGTTGTCGGTGAACGCAGTCGAATAGCTGGTGACCGGGTTGAACTGGGTCCGCAGCAGCGCCGCGTTGGTCGCGATGCCCGCCGGCAGGGTCGAAAGATCGACCCCCGCGACATGGAATTGATTGAAGGATCCATCCTTCTTTTCATGCGTGAAGCGAAGCCCGCCGGTCAGCGTCAGGCGGTCGTTGATCTTCCAGTCCGCCTGACCGAACAGCGCATAGCTGCGCGTCCGCGGATCGGAGGTCGAATTCGCCTCGAACCCGTTCAGCGCCGCTTCCCATACGGCGAGCGGCAGCGGCGAGGCCGCCGGTCGGTTCCACAGCCCCGCCGCCGACCCGAAAGCCGTGGCGCCCTCGCCGCGAATGATCTGCCAGAAATAATAGGCGCCCACGACATAGCTGACGGGACCGTCGGTATCCGACGCCAGGCGGATTTCCTGGCTGAACTGGCGCTGGCGGTTCGCCTGCTGCGCCTTGACGACAATCGGCAGCGAGGTGGAATCGCCGTCGTTCGCGGGGTTCCAGTCCCACCAGCGATAGGCGGTGATCGACGTCAGCCTGGCCGCGCCGACATCCCAATCGACCTGGCCGGACACACCATAGCCGTCCATGTTCGACTGATAATGGCCGTCGGCCTCGCCGCGCCGGGCGAAGGGGGCGATCGTCGGAAAGACGTAGGCCGGAAAGCGCGTCGCGCGCTCGGCGAAGCTGTTCGGGATGGCGGCGCCATTGGCGAACGTCCCGAAATAATTCGCGAACACGTTCAGGACATGGTTCTGCTTCTGGCGCGAAAAGTCGCCGATGATGCGCACTTCGAGATCGGCGCTCGGCGTCAGGAGCAATTGCCCGCGCAGGCTCCAGTTCGAATAATCCTGCGCGCGCTCGTTCTGGGTGGTGTTGTAGAGAAAGCCGCGCCGCTCGGTCGCCGAACCGCTGAGCCGTACCGCGAGCAGATCGTCGATCAGCCCGCCCGATGCCGACGCGCGGAGCTGGTAATAACCATAATCGCCGACGCTCGCCTCACCCGAAAATTCGGGATCGAAGCTGGGTTTGCGCGAGGTGATGTTGATCGCGCCAGAGGTCGTATTCTTGCCGAACAATGTGCCTTGCGGCCCGCGCAGCACCTCGATCTGCTGCAGGTCGACGAGGTCGAACTGCGTCTGCCCGACACGGCCGTAATAGACATTGTCGACATAGAATCCGACGCCATTTTCCAGCCCGTCGTTGGTCAGCGCGACATTGCTGCCGAGCCCGCGGATATTGATGTTGGTGTTGCGCGGATTGAAGCTGAACACCTGCAGGCTGGGCACGATCTGCTGGATCTGCGTCAGCGTGTAATTCCCCGTTTGTTCGAGTTGCGAAGCGCCGACGACCGACAGCGCGATCGGCACATCCTGTGCGCTTTCGTCGCGGCGGCGCGCCGACACGATGATTTCGGCGCCGTCAAATTCGGCGGCATCGATGGCCGCCTCCTCGCCTTCGATTGCGGTTGTCTCGGTGGCCGTGGCCGGCGCGGCCGGGATCAGCAGTGCGGCGCCGAGCAGAAGCTTCAAACGATGTTCGGGAGAGAATCTGGACATTAGGACATTTCCCCGGGCGGCAGTCCCGCCCCCTTTTTGATGTGATGGATGGCGCGGGGCGCCGGGCCGGATCGGGCAGCCGCCGGTTCCGCTCCCCACAGCGCACGGGCGGCGCTGCGCAGGGACGCAGGATAGCGGGCCAGATCCGACAGGTCGGATTGGGTCAGCAAAGGCATGGATCACCTGTCGCCGGCGCAGACGCGCCGGACGCGAAGCCGCATGCGTCCTCGCGAAAGGGAGGCGCGGCCAGGATGAAGAAAGGGCCGACGGGACGGTGGCCGGGCGCGGTCTGTCCGCTACCCGGGCGTCATCGGCGTTCGGTTATGAACTGGTGCTACACATATGCATCGCAATACCCCTGATGGGGGGAACGCAATGCCTGGCGCTGTCGCCCGAGCATTACGCGCTTTAGCCGTTGGTAACGCGGAGCAAGCTGCTTCCCGGTCAAAAGCCGCGGGTCGAAGGAGGAGAGCCCGTCATCGGTTCGACCATGTCCGACGACAATGTCTACTTAAATGATAGATATTCGTTCGGTCAACCCGCGGCGGCGCTCCGTGCGACGAAGAAAATCTTTCGCACGACGAGTTGCGCCTATGGCCGGGGCGAACGCCTGCCGCGCGGTCAAGCGAGGCGGAGGAAGCCCTGAAGCATATCCGATCGATTCTTGTTGGGGAGGTACGGGAGTGGAGATGGGCTTGCGAGCGCCATCGAACAGGATTTGACATAGGACAGAGCGGCTTTCGTGACACGTGTCAAAGTGGCACCCCTTTTTTTTGGTCGCCATTTTCCCACGGACTGTCGAGCGTGACGCTTTCGTCCAATATCGCCCGTCCACCATCGCCCATTGCGAACGCGTCCGCATGGACTGCATGTTAGCGATGCGGATCGGGGACAGCAGGATCAGTAAAAAAATACCGGGTCGACTAGCCGCCATTTGAAAGGGTGAGCGCAGATGTCGAAAGCGACGTGGGCGTTGTTCAGCAACGTCCGCGACCGTTCATTTGCGCCAGCCTTCACGAACCAGGGAGTCGACCATGACTCGGTACAAGAGCGCCATTGCTCTCGACGGCGAGACGGCGCTGCCGCTTTCGTCGCTTTCCGTCGCACTGTTCTACAACAAGGCGCTGCTCGATCAGCCCGGCTTCGTCGAATTCCGCGTACCGGTCACCGATAGCGGCGATTATAGCATCGACATCGACGACGAGGCGCGCGCCGACCCGCGTTCGCGGATCGCCGTTATCGCGGCGACGGGCGAAGTCGCGCATGCCAGCCCGCTGGCCGAGCTGGTCGAAGACGGCGGCACCTTGAAAAAGATCAAGCTGCCGCGGGGCTTCGTGCCCCCGCCCGTCGAGCCGCGTCCCCCCGCCCCCGCCGGTGCGCCGCAGCGCGTCACGGGCCGCCTGTTCCAGGCCGGCGAGGCGTCGCCGGGCAAGCAGGAAGTGCGACTCTATGGCCTCGACGGCGAAGGCGAGCGGTTTCCGATCTTCGCGGGTCAGTCGGATGCTTCGGGCTATTTTTCGGGGATGACGGTCGCAGGCGTCTTCACGGCGGCCGAGGCCGAAATCGGGCCGGCCTCGGCCGCGCTGCGGCTTCCGGTGACCGTACGCGACGGACAATTGCCGCAACCGATCCTGCTGATCGACGAACGCGACGCCGAGGCCGACGATCATGACTGCGCCTGCGCCGCCGTACCGCCCGCGGTGCCCGACGCCGACGAACTGGCGCGCGAAGGTGCGAGTTTCAGCACCGACCTCGGCGGCAATTGCGCGGACTTCACCGTTCCGAACCGCACGCTCGAGGAGTTCACCTTCTTCAAGATCGTGCGCACGACCGACCCGCAGATCAAGGGGCTGACGCTGCCCGACGGCGTGCGCGACGCCAATGTCGCCGGCGCCCTGTTCGACGCGGCGTTCGGCACCGGCACGATCGCGCGATTGATCGACGCCGGCGCGACGCAGCGGAGCCTGAATCCCGAAGAGGACGCGAAGCAGTCGCAGCTCGTCATGCGCATGCTGCGCGGCGACGCGGCAAAGGACGGCGGTATCACGGTCGAGACCGCCCCCGTCACAGACACGCCGGTTTCGGCCTATCTCGACACCAGCGTCCTCGAAACCGCCGGCGTCGCGCAAAGCGCGCGCTGGAACAACGCCTTCGAGACGCGCGGCGCCGCGGCACCCGTCAACGACGCCATCGCGCGCATCGAGCCCGAGGCGCTGCAATCCGCGCTCGCCGACCCCGACGGCTTCACGCCCGTGAAGCTGATGATGATGGAGCGCAAGGCGTCGCTAAAGGCGCTCAAGGCCTATTTCGACTGGCGCTGGAAATCGGTGTCGGGGCGCGGCGCGCTGACCGAGGCCAATCCGGTCGATTGGGACGAAACCCCCGAATTCTATCAGGCGACGACCGTCGCGCACGGGCATATCCTGACCTTCAAGCAGGAATGGAAGGCCGACGGCTATTCGCTGGGCGAGCTGATCAAGAGCCTGCCGCTTGCCCCCGGGCAGAAAAAACAGATCGCGATCCTTGATTGGGACCGCAGCGATGCCGCGCGCCGCAACGAGAGCGCGGATGCCGCGGAATCGCTGGTCGCCGACCTGAGCCGCGAACGCGACATCAACGAAATCGCCAACGCCTCGTTCCACGAGAATCTGAACGGCGGCTCGCGGGCGTCGACCGAAGCGATCGGCGGGGGCATCGGCTTTGCGATCGGGCCGCTGGTCATCGGCGGCGGCGGTGGCGCAAGCCGCGCCAGTTCGAGCGCGTGGCAGGACAGTTCACGGGAAATGTCGGGATCGACGCTCAACCAGCTGCGCGACAGCACGTCGCAGGGCGCCTCGGCGGTGCGCAGCCAGCGATCGACGGTGATCGAGACGTCGCGCCAGCGCGAACGCGTCGGCGCGACGACCGAAGTGATCGCCAACCACAATCGCTGCCATGCGGTCACGATCCAATATTTCGAAGTGCTGCGCCATTTCGCCGTTCAGGAACGGCTGGCAGGCGTCCGCGAATGCCTGTTCGTGCCGCTGCGCATGTCGCTGTTCGACGCAGCCAAGGCTCTGCGCTGGCGATCGATCCTGACGCGCACATGCCGCAAGGCGTCGCTGCGGCGCAATTTCGAATCGCTCCTGCGCCTGAGTTCGCCGTCGACCACCCCGCCGAACCGCAGCTTCGCCGACGATCCGATCGAGGAAATGTCGGGCACGTTGAGCTTTCGCATTTCGATCACGCGGCCGAAGGACCCCGACGACGAGGGCAAGGTCGAGGTCGAAGCGACCGCATGGCGCCTGATCGCCCGCCTGCTCGGCATCAGCCCGCAGGCGCTGTACGAGCGCTATCGCCGCAACGATGCGAAAAAGGACCAGATCTATCGCGAGGAAATTGCGCCCGAAGCCGCGCGCAAATATCTCGAAAGCCTGCAGATCGCGCTCGTCGACCGCGACGGCAACAAGCATGACGCCGGGTTCGGGATCACCATCCTGTCGCGCTATTCGCAGGACGGCATCATGCAGATCGCGCTCAACGACCAGGGCGCGTCGCCGCGGCTGACGCGGCGCGACATCGTCGGGATCGAGATTTCGACCGAATATGAGCTGCCCGAATTTTCGAAGGCCGTCCTGGAGGAGGCGCGCGTCGACTATCGCACCGAACGCATGGCCTTTTGGCTGACGCGGAACGACCGCGTGCTGGACGATGTGCTGGCCGGCGATTCCGCGCTGCTCTCGACCAGCGCGCTCACCGCCGCCGAGGAGCGCAACCAGCTCAAGGAGGATCGCCAGCGCCAGCGCGCACTGATCAAGCATCTCAACGCCAACATCGAATATTATCACCGCGCGATCTGGCTCAATATGGATGCCAATCGCCGCTACATGCTGCTCGACGGGTTCGAGGCGCCGGGATCGGGCGGCCGGTCGGTCGCATCGGTCGTCGAAAACCGGATCATCGGCGTTGTCGGCAACGCGCTCGTCATGCCGGTGTCGCCCGGACACCAGCTCGATCCGGTGCTGCGCGCGGCGCTCAAGGAAAATGACGACCCGCAAAAGATATTGGAAGATCTCTACGACGTCGCGCCGGTCCCGCCGCGCCGTCACAGCGTACCGACCAAGGGCGTGTTCGCCGAATCGATGATGGGCAAATGCGACAGCTGCGAGGTGATCGAGGAGGATCGCTTCTGGCGCTGGACCAATTATCCGCTGCCCGACTCGCCGCCGCCGATCGCCCCGCTGTCGACCGCGACGCGCCACACCGCGCCGGGCGATATGACCGCAACCCCCTTCCCCAACGCGATCGTCGGTTTCCAGACGATCCCGAACGCGCCGGCCCCGACGGCGATGGCCGCGGCGCTCGGGCTGCTCGGCAAGAATATCTTCAAGGACCTGACCGGGCTGACCGAGAATCAGAAGAATGCGATGGCCGCGCTGACCACGGCGCTGTCGTCGAGCGAAGCCTTTGCCGGCGAGGCGTTCACCCTGTCGATGGCCGAGCAGGCCTCGCGCAACCTCGACCGGACGATCGACCAGATCGCGACCGCGAAACAGGCGGGCTATCTGACCGACGACGAAGCAAGCGCGGCGACGCGCGACGCGCTGTTGTCGGCGCTGGGCAAGCCCAAGGATGGCGCATCGGACGAAGTCACGAAAGTGCCGGCGGTCGAAAAAGCCGTCGAGAAGGCCGCGACGACCCCGGGCGGCTCGGCGGTGATCACGCGCAGCGTCGGCGACGGCTCCGAACGCGTTGCCTTTACCGGCGGCGACCCGGGCGACCTGACGATCGGCGCGGCGACGCAGCCGCATGTCGTCGACCTGGCCGACATATGGCTGTCGACGCCATTGATCCAGGACAGCCTGGCCGCCGTGGGCGGCGTCACGCAGATCAAGCGCACGCGCGATATCGCCGATGCGCGGATCCTTTATGCCCGGGCTTTGGGGACCGCACCGAATCGCTTCGTCTGGGACCAGTTCGAATCGGCCAGGAGCGCGGGGCTCCTGCGGGCCGACCCTGGCGACCCGACGAAGGTGCAGCTGAAAACGCGGGTGCGCGCGGGATATCTCGCCGACGCGGCGAACAAGAGCAAGCTTGCGGCCGCGCCGGGCGCGGCCAAGCTGCCGGTGGTCGTCATCGTCCACGGCCAGGCGCCGGCGTGGAACCCCATCGCGCCCGAAACGCAGACCGGGACCAATCCCGCCGGCCTGCCGATCATCACGTCGGGCATCGATTCGATCGTCAACCATGCCGGCTATGACTATCTGCAGCTTTTCATGGCGGAGACCGGCCGGCAGATCGTCACCTTCAGCGTCGAAACCAACGCGGCCAACGCGCTGGGCGCTCTCGTCGACATGCGCGCCGAAATGCTCCTCGATGCGATCCAGGCGATCCGCGACGAAGCGGCCAAACCGGCCTCGCCGTTTCACGGCAAGCTCGATTTCGACAATGTGGGCCTCGTCGGTCACTCGCGCGGCGGCGAGGCGATCACCCGCGCGATCGAGTTGAACGCGGCGCGACCGGCGGCGAACCGGCTTGGCATCAAGGCGCTTTGTTCGCTGGCACCCACCGATTTCCGCGGCTCGGAACCTGTTTCGCCGCCGTCGATCCCCACCATCGGCGGCGTCTCCTATCTGGTCGTGCACGGCGGCCTCGACGGCGATGTCAGCGGTGTGCGCACACCCGGACAGGTCGATTTCGGCGGCACGGGGATGCGCCACTACGACCGCGCCAAGGTCGACAAGGTCGCGGCGTGGATACCGGGGGCGATCCACGATCATTTCAACACCGTCTGGAACGTGAACAACGAGTGGCCGACACCCCCGGGAATACCCGGCGGAGCGTTGAACGCCGCCGATCACAAGGCGCTGGCCAAGGATTATATCGGTCAGTTTTTCGACATGGTGCTCAACCGCGATGCCGCGATGCGGCCGTTCTTCGACAACCGCAAACCTAACAGCATCGCCGCGCCGGTCGCCTGTCCTGGAAGTTCGGCACCCGCGCCGACGTCGACGATTTCCAGGGACCGCGCAGCGGCCGCGGCGCCCTGCCGACCGGGGCGAGCGTCGATGTGCTCGCGGATGTGATTCCGTCGATCGTGATGCTGCCCACCCATCGGCAGCTGCACACCCCGCATATCACATCCGCGTTCATCCTCGACGTCGGGTCGGCGAACAGCAGCCCTGCGACGCTCGAGGAGATTTTTCGCCGGTGGCCGATATCGGCGGGTTCGACCTGCTGACCTTCCGGCTGGGGGTGATGTATCCCAATACGACCTCGCAGGCGGCGATCGACGCCATCGATCCGCCCGAGTTCGAGGTTCAGCTGGAGGATGCGAACGGGTCCATCAACGTCATGGCGTCGTCGGTCATCTACGCCGATCTCGCCAATGGCTGGGCACGGCCGAAGCCCAAGACGATCGACGGCACGGAAGCGACCCAGATGGTGATGCAAACGATCGTCGTCGATATTCCCAAGCTGATGACGCCCTATTTCACCGACGCCAGCCCGGTCTTCGCGATCAACACCGCAAAGCTCGCGGCGTTGCGCATCGTCTTTCCCCTGCCGACGGCCGCCAGCGAAATCTGGGTCGACGACATCTGTTTCATCAAGCGTTGAGGAGGGTTCCGACATGGCAATCGAAATGACAGCAATGTCCGCAGAGCCGCTTCCCGACGGCTGGGACTGGAGCACGCGGCTCATGGTGTGGGGCACCGCGCCCTATCCGACCTCGCTCACCCTGCACGCCAAGGTGGGTGACCAGTGGGTCGAAGGGATCGCGACATCGCCCGACGGCAGTGGTTTTACGGGATATCTGAAAACGCCCCCTGCGCCCGGCGACACGCTGACGATCATCCTGCCGGGGCAGGAACCGGTCGATACCGGCCTGACCCTCGACACCGGCCCGAACAGCTGAGGAGCAAGACGATGACGATGATCGAAGGACGGCTGTCGGGTGCCAAATCGGGTTATGCCGGGCATAGCGTCGAAGCCATGATTTCGCTGGGCGAGGCCGCGGCTCCGCTGAAAAAGGCGCGCGCGGGCGCATCGCGCGCGGGCACCAAGGCGGGTGCGGCGTCCAAACCCGGAACGCCAGCCGAGCGCGCGCCGGTGTGGCAGCCGCAGCTTTTCCGATCCGAAGTCGCGGACGACGGCCGGTTCAGCATCGATCTCGACGGCGCCGAACCGGCGGGAACGATCGAACTCGTCGTGCGCGCGCCATGGGGCGAACGCATCGCCGAAACCGAAGTGAACAAGGCGCGGGCGATCGACATCGCGGTCAAGCCGCGCCCCGCCTTCGCGCTGGAGGCCGATCCCGAGCCGCCCGCAAGCGCGCTGGGTCCGATCGCGGTGCGCATCGCGCTGCGCAACCGGGCGAGCGGAAAGCCGGTGAGCGATGCGCTGGTATCGATCTGGGAGACGCCGGATCGGACTGCCGACGGCACCCCCGCGCGCGTCGTCGTCGGCGCGGCGCATAGCGATGCCGCCGGGCGCGCGCGCGTCGAACTGCCGCGCCGCGCCTATGCCGCGCTCGCGGTCGAGATCGCCGGCGATGCCGACGGACGCAGCTATCCGCTCGCGCGCGACGACAAGGGCACGCCGCAGGAGGACCTGCTGATCGAAACCGAGGCGGCGAAGGCCGACACAGCGCATGGCGATTGCCCGTGCGAGGCCGAGGCGCCGCCCCGCGCCCCCGACCACAAGGATCTCGTCGGGGTCGACGGCGTCTATTCCGCCGATCTTGGCGGCGGCTGCGTCAGCCTGACGACCCCCAACCGGACGATCGAGGAATATAATTTCACGACGCTCGTGCGCACCACCGACCCGATGCTGTGGGGCGTCAAACCGCGGAAATCCCGTCCCCTTGCGCCTGAGGCCCTGCGGCTGCTCGCCAGCATCTCGTTCGGGATGAACACGATCGATTCCGCGCTGACCCCCAAAGCGCCGGCCACCACCACCACGCGCGCGCGCCGGGCCGCGGCGCCGGAGAGCGACGCGGGCGCGCAGGGCGACGATGACCTGCGGCTGTCGAGCGAAGCCTATCGCAATTCGGGGTTGCTCGTCTCGCGCGCCTGGCGCGACGCGGTCAACCTCGACGCCGCGCAAAAGGCGCTCGCCGAACAGGCGGCCGGATTGTCCGAGGACGTGCTGCGCCAGGCGCTGAGCGACCCGGACGGCTTCACGCCCGCCGCGCTGATGACGGCCGAACGGCGCCACTCGTTCGAAATGGTGGCAGACCGCCTGCGCCCGATGCTGGTGAACACCAGCCAGCGCGCGCCGATCACCGCGACGAACGCGCCGCAGTGGGACGGCAATGCGCGGACTTATCAGGCCGCGACGATCGCGCACGGGCATGTCCTGGGTTTCCGCCAGATATGGAAGGCCGACGGCTATTCGCTTGGCGATCTTCTCTATTCGCTGCCGCTCGGGCCGGGGCAAAAGCGCAAGATCGTCGTGCTCGACTGGGATCGCCGCGAAGCCGCCGCGCGCGCCGAGAGCCGCGTCGCGACCGAAGATTTCTCGGCCGACCTGTCGCGCGACCGCGACGTGGCCGAGATCGTCGGCTCGACGATCACCGAGAGCATTCGCGCCGGATCGACCGCCAAGACCTGGGGCGGCGGCGGCGGTTTCGGTCTCGGCATCCCGATTGGCCCTGGGTTTCTGGGACTGGGCGTCGCGGGCGGCGGCGGCGGCGCGAGTTCGACGGCGTATCAGAATTCGGCGCGCGCGCTCTCGGCATCGACCTCTCAGCATCTCTCCGACCGCACGCAGCAAGCCGCCGCGGCGGTGCGCAGCCAGCGCGGGACCGTCGTGACCAGCCGGACGCAGGATGAATCGGTTTCGGTCACCTCGGAAGTCGTAGCGAACTATAACCACTGCCACGCGATCACGATCGAATATTTCGAGGTTCTGAAGCATTACCGCGTCGATCAGGAACTGGTGTCGGTGCGCGAATGCCTGTTCGTGCCCTTCCACATGACGCCGTTCGACGATCTGAAAGCGCTGCGCTGGCGCGACACGCTGGAGGATTTCCTGATCGACCGGAAGCTGCGCCCGGCGTTCGACGCCACCGCCCGGCTGATGTCGGGATATGCTGACGCCGATTTTCCGCCCGCGCGCTATGCCGACGAAATCGTCAACGAACTGTGGGGCGATTTTTCGGTCGAGCTCAGCATCGCGCGGCCGCGGCCGCAGGCCGAGGGCGAGGCGATCGAGGATTATCTCGATAACGCTTGGGCCTTTTGGGACATGCTGTTCGGCGCCGGCGCCGCCGAGCAGGTTTTCAAAACCTATCTCGCCGGACAGGATCTCGCCGACAAAATCTATTCGGACGACCTCGCACCGCGTCTGGCGCGCAAGATGATCGACAATCTGCAGCTCGAGCTCGACGTCGAGGTGGGCGGCGCGGTGTTTCCCGTGCCGGTCACCGCCGACTTCACGATGGTTTCGTCATACCGACCGGGGCGCGAGCATATCGTGTCGTTCAAGATCCACGCGCTGCCCTTCGCGATGTCGCGTGCGATGATCAAGGGCGCCCGGATCCGCAGCGAGACCGACCTGTCGCCCAATTCGACGAGCATCGTGCGGTCGTTCCGCTGTTCCTACCGCAATGCGTACCGCAGCTTCTCGCTCGTCAGCCCGCGGCGCGTGCGCGACGAGCTGCGTCCCGGCGACCAGCTTTACGTCAGCGCGCGCTCGCTGTCGCGCGCCGAGGAGTTCAACCCGCGCGCCAACGACCTCGTCATTCGCGACGCGCTGATCAAGCATCTGAACGAGCATGTCGAACAATATCACCGCCTGCTCTGGTGGCGGATGGACCCGGGCCGCCGCTTCATGCTGCTCGACGGCTTCATTGCGCCCAATTCGGGCGGCCGCTCGGTCGCGTCGGTCACCGAAAACCGCATCCTCGACGTCGTCGGCAATTGCATCGTGCTGCCCGTCGCGCCGGGCTATTCTCTCGACCCGCTGGCGAAACCGCCCGCGGGGTCGGACACGCCGATCGACCTCCTCGAATTCTATCGCCCGCCGATCCCGGTCCCGCCGCGGCGGATCAGCGTGCCGACGCGCGGCGTCCATGCGGAGGCGATCCTCGGCGATTGCAACAGCTGCGAGCGCCACGACAACACCCGCTTCTGGGACTGGGCGAGCGAGCCGACCGGCGACGAGCCGACCGAAATCGGCGAGACGAGCCTCGATTCGCGCAAGCAGACGCCACTCGACACCTCGCTGAGCGATTTCCCGGCGCCGATCGTCGCGATCCAGAACGCCCCGCCCGCGCCCGACCCGACCGGGTTCGCGCCGATCGCCGCGCTGCTGGGCCAGAAGGATCTGTTCAACGACATCACGGGGCTCGAGGGCAATCAGAAGAATGCGCTCGGCGCTTTCCAACGCGCGATGCAGACCGCCAATGCGTTCGGCAAGCTCGCCGCCGCGGGCGCAAAGACGATCCACGCGCAGCGAAACAGCGAGCGCATCTATCAAAAGGCGACCGAAGCGCACAAAGCGAAGCAGCTCAATGATGCCGACGCCAAGACGGTGGTCGGTGCGACGGTCAAGGCGGTCAACGGCGATCAGGACAAGCCGAAGCAGCCGCTGACCGGCGATGCCGCGGTCAAGAAGGCGATCGATCAGGTCGCGAACGGATCGGGCAAGAGGTCGATGGAAATTTCGTCTGACACCGCGACGGGAAGCCAGTCGGTCGCGGTCAAGTTCGACGGCGACGCCAAGCCGAAACCGACCGTCGATTTCAAGGTCGACGGACTCGTCCCCGCGCTGGCGCAGGAAAAGAGCAAGGGGTGCTGGGCGGCCGCCTTGACGATGATCAAGTCGTGGGAGCGCAAGCAGTCGATCCCGATCGCGACGATGCTCGCCGAGGGCGGCGCATCCTATGTGCAGCGGTTCGAAACCGACGCCGGGCTGTCGCCCGCCGACGTGGCGCAGCTCAAGACCGACTTCGACCTCAAGGATGCGACGACGCCGCTCACCGCCGCGGCGCTCGCCGAGCGGCTGAAGGAGCGCGGCCCGCTCTGGGTGATCGCCGACGAAGACGACGACGCGACCTTCTCGATCCACGCGCGGGTCGTGACCGGGATCGTCGGCGACGGAACGCCGCACGGGACGATCGTGCACTATAACGACCCGTCGGACGGCAGCACCAAGTCCGAAAGCCTGCACGCCTTCATCGTCAAGCTGGAACAGCTGGCGCAGGGCGTGGCCAGCACCTTCGGAGGTCCGAGCTTGCAGATGCTCTCGAACTGAAGCCGTTCCGCGCCTTGCAATCCTCCCGCAAAAATGACAAATCTAATATAGATAGATATGTGGATGCGAGGAGTGGGTGATGGCCGACACGCTGCGGCGGGAGAATTTCGTTGCGCGCGATGGCGTGCGGCTGGTCGCGGATCGCGACGGCGATCCGCACGCCCCGGCCGTCATTCTGCTCCATGGCGGCGGACAGACGCGCCATAGCTGGAGCGGTGCGATGTCCAGCCTGGTCGCTCACGGCTTTCAGGCTCTGAGTTTCGACGCGCGCGGGCATGGCGAAAGCGACTGGGCGCCCGAGGGGGCCTATGAACTGTCGGATCGCGCCGCCGATCTGGCGACGATCGTCCACGCACTCGGCGTCCCCTTCCTTCTGGTCGGCGCGTCGCTGGGCGGTGCGACCTCGATCATGGGAATCGACGCCGGCTTGCGCCCCGAGGGGCTTGTGCTCGTCGACATCGTGCCCGAGCCCGAACGGCTGGGCGTCGATCGCATCGTCGCCTTCATGCGCGGCCATCAGGACGGCTTTGCATCGATCGACGAGGCGGCGGACGCGGTCGCCGCCTATAATCCCGCGCGCCGGCGTCCGCGCGACAGCAGCGGCCTGATGAAGAATCTGCGCGCGCGCGACGGGCGCTATTACTGGCATTGGGATCCGCGCATCCTCGACACGTCGCCCGCAGCGCATGCCGAGACGGTTCGCCGCGCGGCGCAGACGCTGTCGGCGCTTCCGGAGCTTCCGGTGCTGCTGGTGCGCGGCCTCGCTAGCGACGTCGTCAGCGATGCCGGGGTCGAGGCGTTTCGCGAGATCGTTCCCCGGCTGGAGATTTGCGATGTCGCCGGTGCCGGCCATATGGTGGCGGGCGACCGCAACGACGCATTCAACCGCGGCGTGACCGATTTTGCGAAACGCGTGCTCGGCGGCGTGACGATCGGGTCCTGAAGCAGGCCTCGCTTTTTGGTCAGCGGTCGAAGACGCGCAGTCCGCCGGGTCCGGCCGACAGTTCCAGTTCGCGATAGTCGCTGATTCTGAGATGGCCCGGCCCAGGCGTGCCGGCGCGGCCCGCATCGACGATCACCACCTCCATTCCGGCTGTTTCCGCGGCGGCAATCCCCGCCGGCGAATCCTCCCACGCCAGACAGTCGGCAGGGCCGACGCCCAGCGCCCCGGCGGCGGCGAGAAAGCCGTCGGGCGCGGGCTTGCCCGCGCCGACATCCTCGGCGCTGACGAGCAGCGGCGGCAGCGGCAGGCCGGCGACCGCGATGCGGCGAAGCGCCAGCGCGCGCGGCGCCGC
>JACDQN010000419.1 GCA_015657575.1 Sphingopyxis sp. | reverse complement strand
TTAGCTGGCGCTTATCACTGCCGTCGCGGTTCATGATCCAGATATTGTCGCCGCCGCCCGGTCGGAGACAAAGGCGATCCGCTTACCGTCGGGCGAAAAGCGCGGCTGATGTTCATAGGCAAGGCCGTCGGCGATGCGTGTCGGCGTCCCGCCTTCGATCGGCATCGTGTAAATGTCGCCGAGCAGGTCGAAGGCGATCGTGCGGCCGTCGGGTGCGACATCGACATTCATCCAGCTGCCCTCGTCGACCGCGATCGGCACCTTGCGCGTCGTCATGCCCGGCGGCGCGTTGACGTCCCATTTCTCGGGCTTGGTATCGGCGGCGGGCGCCGCAGCGAGAGTGGTCTGGGCCCAGACCGAGGTCGAACAGGCCAATGTCGCCGCAAGGGCGAAAGCGAAGCGCGCCATAATATTATCCCCGTTTGAAAGATGTGACGACCATATGGTCCGGACGCGAACATGCAAGCGGCGGGTTTCGACGAAGGCGCTGGCGGGGTCGACAGGCGGCTGCTAGCCGATGGCAAAGCAGAGACATGGGGGGCTTCATTGTGCCATTGACCGGCATTCGCGTACTCGACTTCGGCCGCTACATTGCCGGACCTTATTGTGCGGCTCTACTTGCCGATTATGGCGCCGACGTCATCCGTATCGAGGCACCTGGCGGAAACGACGATCGTTATACCGTCCCGGTCGCCGAGGATGGTTCGGGGGCGATGTTCCTGCAGATGAACCGGAACAAGCGTTGCCTGACATTGAAGCCCGGAAGCCCCGAGGGCCGCGAAATTGTCCGGCGGCTGGTCGAACGGGCCGACGTCGTTATCGCCAACCTGCCGCATGAAGCCCTCGTAAAGCTGGGCCTCGATCACGACAGCCTGTCGGCGATCAACCCGCAGATCATCCTTGCGACCGCGTCGGCGTTCGGCAGCGAAGGACCGCTCGCGTCGCGGGTCGGCTTCGATGCGGTGGGGCAGGCGATGTCGGGCACGGTGCACCTGACCGGTACCCCCGACCAGCCGTATCGCGCGCAGGTCAACTATGTTGATTTCGGAACCGCGCTACACCTCGCATTCGGGGTCA
Source organism: Sphingopyxis sp. (assembly GCA_015657575.1). Classification (GTDB taxonomy): domain Bacteria; phylum Pseudomonadota; class Alphaproteobacteria; order Sphingomonadales; family Sphingomonadaceae; genus Sphingopyxis. The sequence continues at coordinate 5,571 of JACDQN010000419.1, read as the reverse complement.
TGTTGGCGCTGCGGGAGCGCGAGACGACGGGGAAGGGGCAGTGCGTGTCGGGCTCGCTGCTCGGTACCGCACTTGCGATGTCGAACGCGCTCACCATCGATCATGCCATGAACGGGATCGAACGCCAGCCCATGGGCAATCGCGGCTTCAGTTCGGGGCCGACCGACCTGTTTCGCACACGCGATGGATGGATCGTGACGCAGATTGTCGGCGCTCCGATCTTCGCGCGCTGGGCAGAGATCGTCGGACGGCCCGAACTGGTCGATGATCCGCGCTTTGCCAGCGACATCCTGCGCGGCGACAATGGCGCGGAACTGAGCGCCATCATGCAAGCCTGGTGCGCCGAGCGCAGCAATGCCGCAGCGATCGCGGAGTTGGGAGCGGGGCGCGTGCCCTGCGCGCCGGTACTGCGCCCCTCCGAGGCGCTTGCACAGCCGCAGGTGGCGGCGATGGGTCTGATCGAACCGCTGACCTATCCGGGGGCGACGGTGGAAGCTCCTGTCATCCGCGCGCCGATTACCCTGTCGAAAAGCGAAAAGACCGTGGCCGAACGTGCTCCGCAGGTCGGCGAGCATAGCGACGCGATCCTGAGCGAGCTCGGTTATGACGCCGAAGCGATTTCGGCTTTGCGTGCGAAAAGGATTATTTGAGGCGGCGAGGGTGGACGGCACATCAGGCTCCGGTTAAATACCGATCAGTATGAAATTCAACGCCGGAGCCTGTGATGACCGATCAAAGCGAATATGTGCCGCCGAAAATCTGGACTTGGGACAAGGATAGCGGTGGCCGTTTCGCCAACATCAACCGCCCGATCGCCGGCCCGACGCACGACAAGGAACTGCCGATCGGCAAGCATCCGCTGCAGCTTTATTCGCTCGGTACGCCCAATGGCGTGAAGGTCACGGTGATGCTCGAGGAGTTGCTCGCCGCGGGGCACGACGGCGCCGAATATGACGCCTGGCTGATCAACATCGGCGAGGGCGATCAGTTTTCGAGCGGCTTCGTCGGTGCCAATCCGAACAGCAAGATCCCGGCGCTCGTCGATCGCAGCGGCGACAAGCCGATCCGCGTATTCGAATCGGGAGCGATCCTGATCCATCTGGCCGAGAAATTCGGCGAATTCCTGCCGACTGAGGCCGAAAAGCGCGCCGAAGTGCTGTCGTGGCTGATGTGGCAGATGGGCAGCACACCCTTTCTCGGCGGGGGCTTCGGCCATTTCTATGCTTATGCCCCGACGAAGCAGGAGTATCCGATCAACCGCTACGCGATGGAAGTGAAGCGGCAGATGGACGTGCTCGACCGGCGGCTTGCGGACAGCGAATATCTCGGCGGCACCGATTATTCGATCGCCGACATGGCGGTCTGGCCCTGGTACGGCGCGCTTGCCAAGGGGCTGGTCTATGACGCCGGCGAATTTCTGCAGGTGCAGGATTACAAGCACGTCCAGCGCTGGACCGACCAGATCGCCACGCGCCCCGCCGTAAAGCGTGGCCGCATGATCAATCGCGTGACGGGCGATCCGGCAAGCCAGCTGCGTGAGCGCCACGACGCGTCGGATTTCGACCTCCGCACGCAGGACAAGCTGGAGCCCGAGGCCGCGGCCGAATAAGCAAAAAGCGCAAAAACCGATAGCGCCGCCGGTCACATTTCGTCAGCGAAATAGGCCGGGCGGCGCTTTTCCGTCCGTCACGATCGCGGCGTGCACCCGTCGGTCTATGTAAAATCCGAACATTTCCGGACGTCGTTGCTCGACGCCGCCTTTACGCGTCGCCGCCATCCTGGCCGGCATGACAAGTCCGACCCTCCCGACGCGGCTAGGCCGCATGCTCGATGCGAAAGGCCGCGCGTTCGTCCGGAACGAGCGCGCGGCCGCGCTGGTCGAAATGGCGCTGGTGCTGCCCCTGTTCGTCACGCTCGTGATGGGCATCCTCGTCTACGGGCAATATTTCCTGCTCGCGCACAATGTGCAGCAAGCCGCCAACGACGGTGCGCGCGCCGCGATCACGGGGCTCGACCCCGCCGACCGCAGCGCGATCGCCTTGCGCGCGGTCGATCGCAGCATGCAGGCAATCGGCAGCTTCACGCCGCAGAGCCGGATCGTCGCGGTGTCCGAAACCGCCGAAGCGGTCACCGTGCGCGTCGCCTTCACCGTCCCCGAAGACAGCTTCTTGCGCTCGACCTTCGTGCCGTCGCCCGGCAACGTCATCCGCGCCGCCGCGACCTTCGAACTGCCGGTGGATTGACCATGCGCACATATTCTCTTCTTCGCCGTTTCGCCCGCGACCGGCGCGCCGGCGTCGGCATCATGACGGCATTCGGTCTGACGATGCTGATCGGGTCTGCGGCGCTCGCCGTCGATGTCGGCTCGCTCTATCTCGACCGGCGCAAGCTGCAGGGTATTGCCGATGCCGCCGCGATGGCGGCCGCATCGAAACCGGGCGAAGAGCGGGCGGCTGCCGAGCGGATCATTGCCGCCAATTGCAACTGCCCCATCGTCATCGCCGAACTGACCAGGGGCAGCTACACCGCCGATGCCGCGACGCAGGCGGAACAGCGCTTTGTTGCGGGAGGCGCATCGCCCAACGCGGTGCGCATCACGCTGGCGCGCGACCGTCCGCTCTTCTTCGGACGCTTTCTGACCGGGCGTAGCGATACGATGATCCGGGCGAGCGCGACGGGTGCAAGGCGCGGCTATGCCGCCTTTTCGCTGGGGTCGCGGGTTGCCGCCGTGCACGGCGGGTTGCCCAACGCGCTGCTGTCGTCGCTGACCGGCAGTCAGGTCAATCTGTCGGTGATGGATTATAACGCGCTGGCCAGCGCCGACATCGACCTGCTCGCCTTTTCGGAGGCGCTGCGCACCGAGCTCGATGCAGAGGTGCTGACTTTCGGCCAGACGCTCGACACGCAGGCGAGCTTGCCGCAAGTCCTGTCGGCGCTGTCGAAATCGACCACCGACGGCCGCGTCGCGAGCGCGATCGGCCATCTCGCCGACCGCGCGCTGCCGCGCAGCCTGTTTCCGTCGCGCGCGATCGATCTCGGGCCGCGCTCATCCAGCATCCGCGTCGATCCCGCCAACCCGGTCAATGTCAACGCGCTCAGCCTCGTGCGCTCTATGCTGCTGCTCAGCAACGCCAACCGCCAGGTCGATCTGTCGCTCGCCAGCAATCTGCCGGGGGGCTCGGGCATCGATGTCGCGCTGCTGATCGGCGAACCGCCGGCTCATTCGCCGCTGATCGCGGTGACCGACACCAACGAGGTGATCGTGCGTACGGCGCAGGTGCGGCTCAAACTCGACGCCAAGGTACAGACGCCGCTCGCCGCGGTGCATGTGCCGGTGCTTGCCGAGCTCGGGTCGGCATCGGCGCGGATTTCCGACATCGACTGCCGACAGAACAGCAGCGCCGCGGTTGCGCTTGCAGTCACGACGTCGCCCGCATCGCTGGCGATCGGAACGGTCGACGCCGGCGATTTCCAGAATATGCGGCGCAAGCTCGACCCCAAACCCGCGCGGCTGCTGCGCCTGCCGCTGGCAAGCGTCGATGCGCAGGCGGAACTGGTGCTATCGGACCTCAACGAAAAGCCCGTCGCTTTTTCGCGCCGCGATATCGACGACGGCGCGGTGAAGACGGTCGAAAGCACCGGGCTCGTCGCGGGCGCCGCCAAATCGCTATCCGATCGCATGGACCTGACGGTCAATATCCTCGGCATCGGACTCAGCTCGAAGGCTCTGACCACGCTGGTCGGCGACAGCGTCGGGATAGCGGCGCCGGTGCTCGACGGAGTGCTCGAAGGGCTTACCGGGATGCTCGGAGTCCATATCGGCGAAGCGGACGCGCGCGTGAATGCCCTGCGCTGCGGCAAGGCGAAGCTGGTCTGATATCTCCGTTCCGGTACCGCCTCGGACACAGCTGCCGGCCGCTCCGCCTCCGGATTCCCCATAAGGGCCTGTGAGCTATCAGCGGGGAGGCGAGGGTGAAGACAATACAGGAGCCGCAACGCGTTTCGGCCGCGCAGTTCATCCGGGGGTTCGCGAACTGGCGGCTGCAGGCGGCGCGCAAACCCGTCGTCGTGACACATCATGGCAAGGACGCGCATGTGCTCATCTCGCTCGACGACTATCGGCGGCTCGACAGCGACCGGCGCGGCATGATGCCGACCGACACGCTCGAAAATTCGCAAGCAGGCGTGATCGAGGCGATCCGCGACGGCGTGATCCTGATCGACCGGCAGTGGCGCATCGCCGCGATCAATCCCGCGGCGAGCGACCTCGTCGATGCGGCCGCGGCAGGGCTGATCGGCACCGAGCTGACCGCCGCGCTGCCCGGGCTGAAGGACGGGCTGCTCTTTCACCATATTATCCGGATGCTCGACCATCGCGAGCGCTTCACCGGCGAAATTCCGGGCGTGCTGCGTCCCCGCCAGTGGCTGCGCGTCGATCTGGTCCCGTTGCCGATCGGCGGCGCAATCATCCTGCGCGACGTCAGCGAGGCGATGGACGGGTTCGCGGCAAGCGATATGCGACTGGCGATGACCGCGGCGATCGAGGCGCAGGGCCGTATCGGCCACGCCCGCCTGTCGCTGCGCGAAACGGTCGAGGATGCGAATGCGGCGCTGACGACGATGATCGGCGTCGAACCCGCGGCGATCCGCCGCGTACGCTTTTCGGCGCTGCTGTCGATCGGATCGCGGCATCTTTTCGCGGAGGCGCTGGAATCGGTGTTCCGGTCGGGATCGCCCGCGAGCGTCACGTGCGAGCTGGTGACACGCGAGGGCGCCACCATCGATGTCGCGCTGTCCATTGCCGAACTGCGCGGTGCCTATGCCTGCGACGGCGCCTTCGTGCTGGTCACGCCGCACTCGGGCGCTTAGGCGTTCATCGTCGGCCCCGGCGGCACGCGCTGGACAAGCCGCCCCATTCAGCGCAATCTTCTTCCATCGGAAGCGTTGCAAGAAGCAACTTTCCGTTTACGTAAAGGTGAGCGCCTTCTATAAGGGCGCCATTGCCCGATGGGAGATTCGTGATGGACATGGAATTCAGCCCCGAAGATCTCGCCTTCCAGCAGGAAGTGCGCGACTTCATCGCCGAAAATTACCCCGCCGACCTGCGCGGGAAGCAGGATGAGGGCGAAGAATTGTCCAAGGAGGATTTCCTCGCCTGGCACAAGATTCTGTACAAAAAGGGCTGGATCGCGCCCGCCTGGCCGGTCGAATATGGCGGCACCGGCTGGACCCCGACGCAGCGCTTCATCTGGTCGGAAGAAACAGCGCGCGCCGATTGCATCCGCCTGATGCCCTTCGGCCTCGCGATGGTCGGGCCGGTCATCTACACCTTCGGAACGCCCGAACAGAAAGCCTATTTCCTGCCGCGCATCCTGTCGGGCGAGGATTGGTGGTGCCAGGGCTATTCGGAGCCGGGTTCGGGGTCGGACCTCGCGTCGCTTCGCACGACCGCCGTCCGCGATGGCGACGATTATGTCGTCAACGGGCAAAAGACCTGGACGACGCTGGCGCAGCACGCCGACTGGGGCTTTTTCCTCGTCCGTACCGACAGGAAGCCAAGCAGCAGGAAGG
>JACDQN010000418.1 GCA_015657575.1 Sphingopyxis sp. | reverse complement strand
CGCGCGCGCGCGGTGCGGCTCGACGGCGGCCTGCTGCACGTCGGCGGCCCTCGCGAAACCGTCGGCCGCCGCATCGAGCGCTGGCTGAAGGGCGAGGCGCTGGCGTTGATGGAGCGCGAAAGCCGCGCCATCGCCGCGCGGGCGGGGCTGACCGTCGGCCGCGTCGGGGTCGGCGACCCGCGCAGCCGTTGGGGCAGCTGCACCCACGACGGCGACCTGCGCTACAGCTGGCGGCTGGTGATGGCGCCCGATCACGTCCGCCGCGCAACCGTCGCGCACGAAGTCGCGCATCTGCGCCACATGGACCATGGCCCCGCCTTCCACGCGCTCGTCGATGAACTGCACGACGGCGACGTCGCCGCGGCGCGCGGCTGGCTACGCCGCGAAGGGCGCACCCTGCACCGCTACCGCTTCACGGCCTGACGGCCGCTCTCGCGATCAGTAGATGCCGTCGCCGTTCGGATCGCGGCTCTTGGGCGCGGGCGGCGGCCGGTTCGGCAGCGTCGAAGCCTTGGGCGTCGCCGCCTTGGGCTCGGGTGGCGGGCGGCGGCCCGTCTGTTCCTCGATCCACTGCTGGTTGAGTACCGGGCCGTCGTCCTGCGGTTGGGGCGGCGGCGGCACGTCGCTGATGATCGGGGGCGCGCCGGGCAGTTCGATCGGCATGCCGTTTTCGTCGACCAGCCCCTCTTCGCCGGGCTCGCCCATATAGGCGTCGCTTTCATCCTCGAGCTGCCAGTCGGGAAGCACGACCTCGGTATCGAATTGCTCGACCGGGCGCCGCGCGACCGCGACGCGCATATAATCGGCGAACGCCTTGGCCGGCGCGCGGCCGCCCTGCAGCCCGCCGACGGGCTTCGCATCGTCGCGGCCCATCCACACACCCGTCGTCAGCCCGCTCGAAAAGCCGAGGAACCAGCCGTCCTTGTTGCTCGACGTCGTGCCCGTCTTGCCCGCGACGGGGCGGCCGATCTGCGCCGCCTTGCCCGTCCCCGTATTGACCGCGGTCTGGAGCAGGTCGGTAATCCCCGCCGCGACCCAATTGTCGACGAGCACCTGTCCGCGCTCGACCGGCCGCTGGTAAAGCAACTCGCCTCCTGCGGTCGTCACCTTGGTGATGCCATAGGGCTGCACCGAGACACCCTTGCGCGCAACGGCGGCAAAAGCGGCGGTCATGTCGATCACGCGCACTTCAGCGCTGCCCAGCACCATCGAGGGGTGGGTGTTGACCGGCGTCGTGATCCCGAAGCGCCGCGCCATATTGGCGACCGACGAGAAACCGATCTCGTCGCCAAGCTTCGCCGCGACGGTATTGACCGAATAGGCGAAGGCGGTGCGCAGATCCATCGCGCCCGCGAAACGCCCCGACGAGTTGCGCGGGCTCCAGCCGTTGATCGTCACCGGCTCGTCGACCACCTCGTCGTCGACCTTATATCCCGCCTCCAGCGCCGCCATATAGACGAACAGCTTCCACGCCGATCCCGGCTGGCGCAGCGCCTGCGTCGCGCGGTTATAGTTCGACGTCACATAATCCTTGCCGCCGACCATCGCGCGCACCGCGCCGTCGCGGTCGAGCGACACCAGCGCGCCCTGCACATTGCCGGGCGTGTTCGCCTGGATCGCCGCGGTCGCCGCGCGCTGCATATTGAGGTCGATCGTGGTGTAGACGTCCAATGCCTCGCTGCCCTCGTCGATCAGCATGTCGAGCTGCGGCAGCGCCCAGTCGCTGAAATAGCGCGCGCTGTTCTGCCCGGTTTCCTTCGCGAGCTGGACGTTCGCGGGCTCGGCGGCGTCGGCCTGTGCGCGCGTGATGACGCCTGCATCGACCATCACGTCGAGCACGACATCGGCACGGCCGAGTGCAGCCTGCGCGTCGGCGGTCGGCGAATAGCGCGACGGCGCCTTGACGAGCCCCGCGACCACCGCGGCTTCCGACAGCGACATTTCGGTCGCGCTGTGGCCGAAGAAGCTGTTCGACGCGGCATCGATGCCATAGCTGCCGCCGCCGAAATACACCTTGTTGAGATAAAGTTCGAGAATCTCGTCCTTCGAGAATTTCCATTCGAGCGCCATCGCCAGCACCATTTCGCGCAGCTTGCGCGTCCAGGTGTAGCTGTTCGACAGGAAGATATTGCGCGCGAGCTGCTGGGTGATCGTCGATGCGCCCTGCATGCGGCGCCCGGTGCCGCGATTCTCGACCGCGACCACCGCGGCGCGCGCCATGCCGACGGGATCGACGCCGGGGTGATAGCGGAAACGGCGGTCCTCGACCGCAACCATCGCATCCTGCATCACCTGCGGCGTTTCCCTGAGGGTCAGCCAGCGGCCGTAATTGGGCCCGAGCGACAGGAACACCGTACCATCGGCGGCGCGGACGCGGATCGTTTGCCCCGCCGGCGATTTCTTGAGCTCCTCGAAGCTCGGCATCCGCTGCACCGCGATGCCGACCGCAACCGCCAGCGCGACCGCGCCGACCAGCGCTAGCGCAAGGCCCCAGCGGACGGCCCGCCGCAACCAGACGCGCCAGCGCGGCAGATCGCTCGGTCCCGACGAACCGCTGGGTTTCGCGCTAGCCTTTGATTTTCCCGACGAAGCTTGCTGTCTTTCGCGGCGCAAAGCTGTGTTTTCCTTCCCTCACTGCGCCCCTGATGCGTCAGTGCCGGCGGGTTGGTTAACTTTCGCCGGTCTGCGCCTCATCCTGCCCGCGGTCCGCGAAGTCAAGCGCCGCGCTGTTGATGCAATAACGCAGCCCTTCGGGACCGGGGCCGTCGGGGAAGACGTGGCCTAGATGGCCTTCGCACTTGGCGCAGCGGACTTCGGTGCGAACCATGCCGTGGCTCGCGTCGCGATGCTCGGTCACCGCGGCGTCGCCGGCGGGGGCGGTATAGCTCGGCCAGCCCGACCCGCTGTTATATTTGGTACGGCTGTCGAACAAAGATGCGCCGCATCCCGCACAACGATAGACGCCGTCACCCTTGTGGTCGGTATATTTGCCGGTAAAAGCGCGTTCGGTGCCGCCTTCGCGCAACACATGGTGCGCCATCGGGTCGAGCGGCTTGCGGGTGTCGGGATCGGTCATCGAATGATCTCCTGCCTAAGGCGCCCGGAGGCGCTTTTTCTGGTCCATAATATCGGTTGCGAGGCGCGGCGCCGCAAGGGGCCGGGCATCACCGGTCACGAATGCGTGTCGTTCGGGATATCATTCGCACCAAAGAGGGAAAAAGTGACGCCGCCGCCGTCATCGACCCCGCGGTGCGGGGATTCTCGCCGAGGCGCCATACCAGATTTGCCCATGAAAAGGGCCGCGCCATGTGTGCGGCAAGGCTGCGCTGAAAGTCCGGCGCCGCGGCTCCGCCGCCGTGACGCCACGCCGCCACCGCGGCTTCAGCGCTGGCAATCGCGAGGCCCATGCCCTCGCCCGCAAGGCTCGGGATCACCCCCGCCTGGTCGCCGAGGCGGAACAACCCCGGCGCCGTCTCGGCGGTTCGCCAGCCATAAGGGACATGGCCGATCGCATCGACGCTGCGCGACCAGTCGGCATGGGCGAGCCGCTCGCCCAGATGCGGCAGCGCATCGCCGAGCATCCGCAGCAGCGCTGCCGGATCGCCGCCCGCTTCTTCGAGCCGCGACTTGTGCACCGCGAGACAGAGATTGCCGCTGCCGTCCTCCTGCCGCACCAGCCCGGCGTAGCCGCGGTCGAACAGGTGGAGCTCGACGGCATCGCCGATCAGCCGGTCGAGCGCGGCGTGCGCAGGCAGCCGCAGCCTTAGCCCCATGACCGGATCGCCGCGCTGCCATGCCGCGGGTTCGCGCGCAAAGCCGCGGAAACCATGCTTGCCCGTAGCGAGGAAAAGCACGGGCGCCGCAAGCAGCGCGCCATCGCGCGTCTGCACGCGGCCGTCGGCGATATCCGTCGCGTGGACCTCGCGTTCGAGCCGTGCGCCCGCGGCTTCGGCCGCGGCTTGAAGCACTGAATCGAGCCGGTAGCGCGATACGCCCAAGGCGGCTTCGGGCAAACGCGTCTCGCTGATGCGCTTGCCTGCAAACAGCCGCACGCAGGTCACGCGCTGCCCGCCAAGCGCCGCGCCATCGATCCCCAGCGCCTCGAGCCGCGCCAGCGTCTGCCAGCTCAAAAAGCCGCCGCACAAGGCATCACCCGTTTCGCGCGCGCGTTCGAGCAGCAGCGTCTTCGCTCCGCTCTGAGCCAGCCTGATCGCCGCCGCCGACCCGGCGGGTCCGGCGCCGACGATGACGGCATCGGTCACCGGATATGCTCGACGCAAAGGCGATAGGGAAAGCTGCGGAAGATGCGGCAGTCGTTCGCCGCCGCGGGCAGGGCTTCGCCCAGCATCGCCGCCCATTCGGTCCGGCGAAAGCTGCGCCCGATCGACAGCTGCCCGTCGCGCCGGACGATCGGATCGACGAAGGCCAGCGCCGCGAGCAGCGGATAGCCCGCAAAGGGCAGCCGTCGGCGATGCAAGTCATTGACCAGCCAGCCCCGCGCCGCTTCCTTCTCCATGAAGCGCAGGAATTCGCTGCGCTGTTCGGGGGTCATATGGTGGGTGACTAGGCTCGACATCACGATGTCCCACCCCTGCCCCGCCAGATCGCGATAATCCCCGGTGATCAGCCGCACCCGCCCGCCGAGCCGAGCGGCGGCCACGGTCTCGCTCTTCGGGTTGAGATCGACCCCCACTAAATCGAGCGCGACGCCGCGCTGCTTGCCCCAGCGCACGATCCGGGCGAGCATGTCGCCGGCGCCGAAGCCGACGTCGAGGATGCGCCAGGGCCGTTCGCCGATACCCTGCGCACAAACCCGTTCCAGAAAGCCCAGCGTCGGCCGCGGTGCCAGCGTCAGCGCGTTGATCCGCGACAGGTCGGCGAGCACCCGGGCGTAGCGGGCGGGCGGCAGCTCGGCCGCGTCCATTTCTTCCTCGCGCGCGATCGGCACACGCAGGCTGGCGAAGGGGTTCATGCCCGAAACCGGATCGCCTCGGCGGCGAGGCCCGGACCGAAAGCGATCGCGAGCCCATCCCCGCGAGCGCCGCGCGCCATCATTTCGGCGAGCACGAACAGGATCGTCGCCGACGACATATTGCCGAAGCGCGCGAGTATCGACCGGCTATCGGAAAGCGCTTGCGGCGCGACGCCGAGCGCATGCTCGACTGCGTCGAGCACCGACCGGCCGCCGGCGTGCACCGCCAGCAGCGGCGGTGCGCCATGCGCGCCGAACAGATCATGCTGCACCTCGGGCCGGGTCAGCGTTTCGCGCAGCCGTCCCGGCACTTCGCCCGACAGCGTCATCTCGAACCCCCGGTCGCCGATATCCCAGCGGATCAGGTCGGCGCTGTCGTCGAGCGCGAGGCTGCGCCCTTCGCCCAGCGCGAACCCGCCGGGTGCGGCCGAGACGATCCCCGCCGCCGCCCCGTCGCTGAACTGGAGCATCGCGAGCAAGGGCTCCGGTGCGTCGGCCAGGCTGAGGTGGAGCGTCGACAATTCGACGCTGACCACCAGAACCACCGCGCCGGGCTCGGACCGCACGATGTGCCGCGCGGTGCGCAGCGCGGTGACCCCGGCGTAACAGCCCATGAAGCCGATCAGCACGCGCTCGACGCCCGGCGACAGGCCGAGCCGCCGCGCAAGGATCTGGTCGATGCCCGGCGCGACGAAGCCGGTGCAGCTCGCGACGACGATATGCGTGATCCGCGCGGCGTCGAACGCATCGCCGAGCGTCGCGATCGCCTGCATTGCGAGCGCGGGCGCATGCTCGGCATAGGCCGTCATGCGCGCCGACGTCGGGGGCAGGCCGGGCGTGTCGTAAAAGCCGCCGGAGGCCACCGGCGATCCCCCGTCCGGCGTCGGCGGCAGCACGGACCAGCGATGGTCGATGCCCGACCGCGCCGCCATGCGCGCGAACAGCGCGCGGACGCGCTCGTCGGTCAGCCGCGGCGTCGCCCACTCGATGAAGGCGGCATGGATGTCGTGCCCCGGCACCGCAGTGGCGAGGGCGTTCAGCCGGGGGGACGGCGGAGTCGCGGTCATCGCGCGGGTGTGACCGAAAAGCGCCGCGCTTGCCAGCGGGATTATGTATCCGCGCGGCGGGGCGCTCGCGTCGACGCGATTGGCCGCTTTTTACCGGCAATTAACCCAGTTTCGCTAATCGGAAAGGCGTGAAATTGCGCCTTTTCCTTGCCCCTGCGCTGCTTATGGCGGCGCGCCCGCCGCCGCAGCGCCGTGCCTGCTCTGCGCGCAGGACGGCACCGCGAGCCCGGTCTCGGCGCGCAATTCTGAAACCCCGCTCCGCGTCGAGGTCGAAACCCAGCTCGACATGGGCCGCGTCGCGGTCGGCGCGATGGGCGGAGAGGTCGAGATCGATCCCGCCTCGGGCGCGCGCCGCGTACGCGGCGACGTCGTCGATCTGGGCGGTTTCGCGCTCAGCGGCACCGTGACGGTGCGGGGCGAGCCCGGCGCCGAGGTCCGCGTTATCCTGCCGACAAGCGTCGATCTCGAAGGCGGCCACGGCCGCACCGCGCGCGTCACCGGGCTCGTCACCGACCTGTCCGCCGCGCCGCGGCTCGGCCCCGACGGCCGCCTGCAATTCCGTTTCGGCGGCCTCCTGCAGATTGCCGGGCTCGACGACGGCGACTATCGCGGACGCATTCCGGTGACGGTCGAATATCAATAACATGCGCTGCCGCCGTACGCCGCGGCAGGAACTGGGGGGATCGATGCAACACACGGCCTGTACGGCGGCCATGCTTGTGGCGGCCATGCTTGTGGCGGATTTGGGCATCCCGGCTCCCGCCGCGGCAAAGGAAGCGGGCAGCCATGTCTGTCCGCCACGCAATCCGCCCGCGCAGCCGGCGCCACCGCACGGACAGACGGTCACGAAACCGGCCGACGGGTCGGAACTGGTGATGGGATGCCTCGAACGCGCCTATCCGCTGACCCGGCTTTCACTGAAGGGCGCGAAGCGCGCCGTTGCCATCGCCGAAGAACCCAACTCGGTCGCTGCGCTGTTCGCCTATAAAACGAGCGCCGAGCGCGATACGCTGATCGGCGACTGGATACGCCGCTGGATGGCCGAAGGCGTCACGCTGCCGCAGCCGATGACATTCTTCATCACCGGCCACGCGAGTTCGGCCTGGCGCCTGCCCGATGGCAGCCGAGTCCACGCGCTCCATCCCGAGAAGAGCGAGGCCGGAGCGCTGTGCATCGTTCGCGCCGATGTCAACGCGCTGCGCGCTGCGCTGCCGGTGCTCAACAACTGGTGCATGGACCGGCTCGGCCTCTGGCGCAAAGACTGACGGGCGGGCCTAGCTCCGCGCGCCGAACAGCGCCGTGCCGACGCGCACATGCGTCGCGCCGAGCATGACCGCCGTCTCGTAATCGCCGCTCATTCCCATCGACCGCATCGGCAGGCCGTGACGCTCGGCGAGTTCGTCGAGCAGCGCAAAATAAGGCGCGGGCTCCACGTCGGCGGGGGGGATGGCCATCAGCCCATCGATCGCCAGCCCCGCCTGCCGCGCTTCGCCCAGCAGCGCGGACAGGTTGGCGACCGCGCAGCCGCCCTTTTGTTCCTCGTCGCCGACGTTGACCTGCACGAACAATTGCGGCTGCCGGCCCGTTTTCACGCACGCCTTGGCGAGCGCCTGCACCAGCGACGCGCGGTCGACCGAATGGATCGCATCGAACAGCGCCACTGCTTCCTCGGCCTTGTTCGATTGCAACTGGCCGATCAGGTGGAGCGCAATGTCCGGATTTTCGGCGCGCAGGGCAAGCCATTTGGCGGCGGCCTCCTGCACGCGATTTTCGCCGAAATCACGCTGGCCCGCAGCGATCAGCGGCCGAATCGCTTCGGCATCATGCGTTTTCGACACCGCGATGAGCGTCACTTCCTCGGCCTTGCGCCCGGCGCGTGCCGCGGCGGCGGCGATTCCCGCTTCGATTTCGGCCAATCGCTGCGCTGCGTCTTCCATCGCTGATCCTTCGCTGGCGGCGGCGCATTGCGCGCGGCGGCGACGCGCCTATAGAAAAGCCGATGCCCCGGCGCCACCCCTCCCACTTGCCACGGACATGGCTGTTCACCGACGCCCGGCTCGGCGACGCGCTGTTCGCCGCCATCGCAGCCCTGCCGCCGGGGAGCGGCATCGTGCTGCGCCACGATGCGTTGGCGCAAGGGCGGCGCTGGCGCCTTGCGCGCCGGCTCGCGCGGACAGATCATCTGCTGCTCCTCGCCGGGTCGCCCGCGCTCGCGCGGCGCTGGGGCGCCGACGGCGTCCATCTGCGCCAGTCGCAGGTCAAGCAGGCGGCGCAGGCGCACCGCCTCGGCCTCATCGTATCAATGCCCGTCCACGACGCCCGTGAGGCTCACGCCGCGCGGCGCGCCCGTGCCGACCTCGCCTTCGTCTCACCGCTCCACGCGACGCGCTCGCACCCCGGCGCGCCGCGCTCGGGTCCGCCACCTGGCTTCGCCTCGCCCGCCTCGCGGGCGGCCATCCGGTCGCGCTCGGCGGGATGACGGCGCCCCGCGCGCGCGACCTCAGCCGCGTACGCCAAAGCCGCACGGCATGGGCGGCAATCGATGCGTGGGAAGAAAAGGCAGCAAAACGCCGGGGACGTCAGAAGCGGAAAGCGGTTCCGACATAGACCGCCTGGCTGTCGCGCCGCGAATCGGTCAGCGGCTCGAGGCGATCGTCGCTCTTGTACCGGACGCCCGCGGTGACATCGATATTCTTGGTCAGGCGATAGCTGCTGACCACATCGACGGTCTGGTCGCTGCCCGGCGCGGTCAGGCGGTCGGTGGCGCCCGCCGGGTCGCTCGCCCGGTTGATCATGCGCGTCGCGAAGCGCGACTTCTTTTCATCCTGTTCGGGCGCCTTCGCGACCGGCAGATTTTTGAGGTCGAGGCCGCGCGGCAAGGCCGGGGTCACGAATTTCTCGAAGCCGACCGACGCGCCCAGATTATAAGCGACCGGCGTGATCGCGATCGGCGCCTTGGTACGGCCGGCGGCCAGCGCGGCGGTGCGCGCGGCGCTCTTGTCGTCGCCGGCGCGAATCACGACCGTGATCGCGCGGTTCTTGCGATTTTCGTCGGTGAGCGCCGGCGTGAAGCTGAAGCCGCGGCGCTGTTCGGCCGACATCTTCGCATAGCGCGCGATCAGGCGCGGGTCGCCCGAAGCGGGCGTAAACTGACCGAGCAGGGCTTCGGACAGCGTGGTGTCGCGAATGCGGTCGGCGCGCGTCATTGCGGCGAGGGCGGGCGGCAGGGCGAGCGAAACCACCGCCAGAACGGCGATACTCCCTCTCCAGAAATGCCGAGATTTCCGCACCATTGCTCTGCGACTCCAACCCCAATCGAGTCTGCAGATAGGACGATGGCCGCCAGAATTCCAGTGATTCCCGACCGATTAATCGCGGACGAATAGCTTTTCGCCGAAATTGTTGCGCGATCACCACAGTTTGCTCGCTGTCTGACCAGGGGATGAACCGGAACGACACCGAAATTGCCGCGCTTGCCGGACGCGGACAAGGGCGATAGAGACGCTGGAAATTCCAGCATGCGCGGTGCGGTTTCGATGTCCGGCGGCGCTTTCAAAGATAAGGTGTTTCGGATGCCCAAGCTTACCGTCCTTGCTCTGACCGGTCGCCGTACGGCTACGCTCGCGCTCGTTGCGGTGGCCGCAGTCGGCCTGTCGGCCTGCGGCGGCAAGGAGCGCCCGCGCGCCGACCTCGCGGCGAGCCAGGTGACGACGATCGGCGTGAACAGCTATTTGTGGCGCGCGTCACTCGATGCGCTGTCATTCATGCCTTTGCTCCAGGCCGATTCGTCGGGCGGCGTCATCATCACCGACTGGTACGCGAACCCAGGCAATCCCGGCGAACGGATGAAGGTCACCGTGTCGATCCTCGACCGCGACCTGCGCGCCGACGCGCTCCGCGTCGCCGCCTCGCGCCAGATCGCGCAGGGCGGCACTTGGGTCGACGCCCCGGTGCAGGCGGCGACGGTGCAGAAGCTCGAGGAAATCATCCTCACCCGCGCCCGCGACCTGCGCCGCGGCGCCATCGAAGGCTAATAGTCCGGCGCGGGTGCGCCGGCAGACATCAACGGGGTAAACAGACATGACCCGCGAAACGCGCTTCGGCGCCCTCGCCGCCGACGCCCGCTGGCAAAAGGCGTGGGAGGCGGCGAACAGCTTTGCCACGACCGATACGGCGGAAAAACCCAAGGCCTATATCCTCGAGATGTTCCCCTATCCCTCGGGGCGCATCCACATGGGCCACGTCCGCAATTACGCGATGGGCGACGTCCTCGCGCGCTTCAAGCGGATGACCGGCCACGACGTGCTCCACCCCGTGGGGCTGGGACGCGGTTGGGCATCCGGCCGAAAACGCGGCGATGGAAAAGGGCGTCACCCCGGCGG